>DKXQ01000067.1 GCA_002493085.1 Lachnoclostridium sp. UBA7122 | reverse complement strand
AGCTATAACTATGGGAAGCAGGACAAAAAGCAGTTAAAAAATATATTTTCTATTTGTATGCAATTTATTGTCTTTGTTTCGGTCACTGTTTTTGCAGTAGCATTTATTTTTGGTTCGCCATTGGTTCGTGTTTTTGCAGAAAAGGGAACTCCTGTTTACGAAATTGCACGAAACGGATTTTTGATTTTCCCATTCAGTTTTCTATTTTGTGGACTGAATATTTTTACATCTGCCACATTTACTGCATTATCAAACGGGAAGTTGTCAGCAATTTTGTCATTCCTGCGGACTTTTGGACTGATTACAGTGCTGTTGCTTACATTGCCTAATCTTTTGGGCGTAACAGGGGTATGGCTTGCAGTACCGATAGCAGAGTTAATCACTATGGTTGTAGCACTGGTTTTTCTTTATCAGAACAGAGAAAAATATCGCTATGCATAAAAAGGATTTTCATGCCGTCCGGCGGTTAATAAAAAAACCGTTGTGTGGCGGCAAAATCATCATGCGCCAAAACAGAATACAAGCGGCTAAATGGCGGTTTTGAAATAACAATCAAAGCCGCCGTTTTTATGTGGCAGAATGACTTTCATAGATATGGCGGTATTGTGAGGTACTGCTATGTCTGTTTTTTATTTCATGGGTAGTTTTTGTTATGGTGAATTGTCAAAAAAATCCTGTCTTGTGAAACGGGATATTCTGCCTATGAGTATGAACACACATATCATTTAGTATGTTTTGATAACTCGTATTACCCAAATGCCTATGCCGCTTTATGCTGTATGGGCGTTTGTTGTAATAGCCCCCTACTGGGAAGAAAGGGGGTGAGAGAAAATGAGATATTCTGAACAATTCATGGAACATATCGAATATGCGTTTCATGCGTTCTGCAAGGTTGTCCTGCGCCATGAAGCTATAAACGCATGGCGGGATTTGAAGCGGAAAATGGAACGGGAAATATCCCTTGACTATCTGATGTCAGAACGATATTTTGAACCTTCTGTTATGGACAGTTACTTTGAAAAGCAGGACAAGCCGACCGCATTTCTTGTGTTGGGAAAGAAAGTTATCGTTGATGATGAACGGTTAGCAACGGCATTATCAAAATTGCCGGAGTTAAGGCAAGAAGTTTTGTTGCTATATTACTTCATCGGTTATCGTGATGAAGCAATCGGCAGGCTGTACGGGCGTTGCAGAAGTACGATAAACCACAGAAGAAATGTTGCGCTGAAACAGTTGCGGAAAGAATGGGAGAGATTGAAACATGAGGAATAAAAAATTGATACCTTTTGAGGTAATCGAAAAAGCCGTTGCCGGAGAGCCGGAAGCGGTAGACGCAGTATTGCGATATTATACCGCACACATCAAATATCTGTCTATGTATAAGGGGCATATCAATGACGATACACAGGATAGGTTAAAGGCGAAACTGGTTGAAGCCATACTGAAATTCCGCTTCGACCGATAGGAAGTAGCAAAGACGGGAAAAGCTGTCAAGGGTAAACTTCGCGCTACGCGCCCTTGACAGCTTTTCCCGCCTTTGCTTGTGGGTAGTCAAGAGGACGAAATCAGTAAACAGCTTTCGCCCTCAATTTATTATGGGGATTGTTACGCAGTAGAGGTTGTTTTGCTCTTGATTTATGCGGCTTTGTGAGCATTGAAATGATGTGGGCTAGGGTTTTATATGTCTGCTCTCAAAAATGGCGTTCTATTGCGTAACATCTTTTCAAAATGTTTTCATTCGGATAATTGTTAATTAGGTCAAAATGTGGTATAAATATAGATAAAGGTGCAAAGGAACGTAAAAATAGATGCTTAATATACAAAATAGTACCCAAAAACCGTAGAATAGTTGGATTTTATATAATACCCTACAAAATTAATTGGAGGATTGCATAATGAAACAGAATATGGAAAAGGAAAGTTATAGTTGTAATCTTATTACACAGGGGAAATTGAAGTTTTATTCATTAACTATGCCAAGTGAAATATTAGCAGAAACTTGTTTTGTATCCGCAAGGGATGATGATCCTGTTGAAGGATTTCAAAGAACCTTAGATGAAGAACGTGCTAAAGAGATAGCTAATTATTTAGATAATGAAGATGGTTCAATACCAACAGCAATAGTCTTGTCAGCACAGCCGGAAGCAGAATTATCATATATAAGTAAAAATAAAACTCTTGAATTTAATAAAATTAAAAAGGCATTTTTAATTTTAGATGGTCAGCATAGAGTATATGGATTTTCTTTGGCCAAAACATCTGTACGTGTTCCGGTAATTATTTATAATGGGTTAAGCAGAAAGGAAGAAACACGCCTATTTATTGATATTAACACAAAGCAAAGACCCGTACCAACGGAACTTTTACTAGACATAAAATCACTTGCTGAATATGATAATGAAATTGAATCTTTTTGTAGAGAAATCTTTGACCTCTTTAGTGAACGTCCAGATAGTGCGTTAGTTGGTCTAATGTCGCAATCGGCACGCATAAAGGGAAAGATTTCTAGGGTTACTTTTAATGGTGCGATAAAACTTATTTTTGGAATATTCGGTAATAAAGATTCAGAAGAAGTTTATGAATATTTAAATAATTATTTCAAAGTAATCAAACGTGGATTTGAAAAAAAGGGTATAGATTCTATTGTAAAACCTACTATTTTTAAAAGTGTAGTACAGTTTTTCCCTCAAATTGCTCAAATTGCCAATGGAGATTATTCCATTGAGAATTTTGATGTTATTTTAGAACCTCTTTTTTCAAAGGTTTCCGCAAATAAAGTACAAAAGCTAACGTCAACAAAAGCTGTCGTAAATCATTTTTCTGAATGTATGAATAAAGGATTTACTCTATAATGGGAAAAAAGAAAATAAGTTTTTCAGATTGCACACGTCATTTGTATATACCAAGCCTTAATACTATAAGTAAAATGGGCATTTATGGTATGAGAACGTGGTTGATAAAAAGTAATAATTATATTGTTACTAATTCTGATGAAAATCATGTGGATATATGTTTTTACGATTTAAAAGAGCCATTAGCAGCTTTAGCAAATGACATTAGCAGATTATCATGTGCCTTTTTGGAATCAATAGCAAATGTCAAAGAATCTAGTGTTAATCGAAAATTTATGGCATGGAATATCGTGCAGTATTATTATTCAGCTTTTTATTCGGCTCATAGCATATTGAAAATACTAGGATTTGGTCTTGTGCAATTAGATAGTACGATTATATCAGAATTTAATAAACGAGCTAATGCTGTTGGTATTACTTTGTCAAATAAAATCACAAAAGGCATATATTGCATAAAGTTTGATAATAGAAATAATAAGATTGTTTTTTACAAAATCTCCCGTTATGATGATAGCCATAAAGGGTTGTGGAAAAGATTTATAGAATTTTTAAACATATTAACTGGAGAGTATATAGAAACAAATACATATGGAAATGATTGTGTTCGTTTAAAAAATCCAAATGAAGAATTTCCTTTAAGTTTTTTTGGAAAAATTCCCCATAATGACGCTTTGGATGCACAAGAACGCATTGAACAATTAAAGGCAATTTTAAATTTGCATGGAGATGCAAACTGGTTATCCAGTATTAGAAATACGGTTAATTATAGTCATGGGTTGGGTAGTTGGTTTCCGTATAAAGACCTTTCTGATAGTTATGAAAAGGTAGTAGATTCTCAAAAATTATGTTTTAATAATTTTCTTAATGAAAATCTTAATTTGAAATATGATGATGTGTTGATGAAATTTATTATATCATGCCAATTAATAAATGCCTTAAATTACGATATATTAGATGACTTGAAAAAACGTAGTCCAACATCAAAGTCTTTTTTGGATGAAGAATTTTTTAAGTATTTTTTCTTATTCTCATAATTGTATTTTTTGAGATTACGCAAAGGCAAGACTATTTTTAATTCATAGTCTTGCCTTTGTTAGCAAATACTGTTCGTCAGCGTTAATGATAAGTTAGTTTACATACTTCCTTATCACTGTAAACATCAATGTTTACGGGTTTTGTTTTGCTAATTTTTTGTTATTTGATAAAAAGATAGTCCGCGTGGCTGCAAAAGCAGCCATGAGGATGGTAACCGAAAACAGACAGGGGCAACGTTGCTTTTCTTATTTCACTTTTAATGTAGCTGGAAGCTGTAGGTGGAAATTTTTCTTTTTCCGCTGGTAAGCTTTTGAACGTAAGTGGTTTGTGATGCCTTCGGGGAAAAGGAATGGGGAATCTGTTCTACAAACTGACAATTTATAAAGTGGATGGGAGAAAAAGGAGAAAGATTGATGGCAGATATCACATACAGAGTTGAGGGAGATTACCTGATACCTAACCTTATCTTGGATGACGAGATGGATAACAGTCCGGAGGAGATGATCGGGAGATACGGGATGATGAGGGAAAGTTTTATGAAAGAGTACCAGCATGGGACATACACGGCAATGCTCCTGATGGGAAAGCTTACGGCGCATCTGCGTGAGGTTGACAGACAGGCAGAGGAAGAAGTGGAGTGTCTGCTCAGACAGATGATGGAGAGACAGGGAGTGGATGAGGCACTGAAAGCGGTGGATCAGATGGCTTGGGTGCAGAAGGTCAATGCGTTGAGGGCTATGGCGGAGGAAAGGGTACTGCGAGAAGTTGTGTATCAGTAAAGTGATTTGTAGAAATTAGGAATGTAAAACCTAAAAAGCATATATGAGACAAAAAGTTCGGAACATCTAAATGCGGGTATTTTGAGCTTTTGTCGAAATTTTGGATAAATACAGAGAATAGATTGTGCATTTATAATTGATGGGGTACAATAATATTAGGACAAGCAGAAAGAATAATAAGATGATTTGGATAAATAGAGATTATAAGGATTTACAGAAAAAGTTTTTTATTGAAGCAATAGGAGTTGCTGATGGAAAAAAGAAAGATTACGGAAATCAAATTGCAGTTTGATGAAATAATACATATTGTTGATGATACGGATGTGGAATATTGGCTGGCACGGGAATTGATGCCATTGCTCGGTTATGAACGCTGGGAGAACTTTGAGAAGGCAATCGGTCGCTCGATAGAATCCTGTGAAGCAAGTGGCATAGCGGTTCTCGATCATTTTCGTGAGGTCACGAAAATGATAACGATTGGCAAAGGCGGAAAACGCGAAGTTAAGGATTATATGCTCACGCGTTATGCTTGTTATCTGGTGGCACAAAATGGTGATCCCAAAAAGGAAGAAATTGCCTTTGCACAAAGTTATTTTGCTGTACAAACCAGAAAACAAGAACTCATTGAGGAACGGATAGCATATATAGAGCGTAC
>DKXQ01000083.1:6979-9216 GCA_002493085.1 Lachnoclostridium sp. UBA7122 | reverse complement strand
AAGCAATCCTCTAAAATACTGGTGATTTTGGAAATATATTAGTTTGGTGATAGGTTTCTTAAAATAATTTAGAGCAAATGTGTATCACTCCAACTTTTCATATCTTTTAAAATTGGAATAAAACTCTTTCCTAATTCAGTCAAAGAATATTCTACTTTTGGCGGTACTTCTTGATATATGTATCTGGAAATAAAACCATCTTGCTCTAATTCACGGAGTTGCTTTGTTAAAGTTGATTGCGTAATATCACCTAACCGTCTTCTTAATTCTCCAAATCTTTGTACTTCATATTCAGCGATATACCACAATATTGTTATTTTCCATTTTCCACTTAAAATATTTTGAATCCTAACCATAGCAACACATTGGGGTAATGGTGCTTTCATATTGCTCATAAAATCCCTCCGTTTTTTAGTTGCATTATACTACGCAGTCGCATTTCTTTCAAGGTACTATTATTTTTGATACTGGTATTTTTTTTAGCACTATAAACAAAAAAAGACAGTACTTTTCTTTTCGTAAATGACTGCTATAATGTGATGCAAGAAAGGTGGTGAGAGAGATAAATACATCAGTAAATATAGCGGGAATATCTTTTAAGAATCCAATTATGCCTGCTTCTGGAACATTTGGCTCAGGACAAGAATATAGTGAATTTATTGATTTAAACCAATTAGGTGCTGTTGTTACAAAAGGTGTTTCTTACTATCCGTGGGAGGGAAATCCACCGCCCAGAATCATGGAAACAGCTAGTGGAATGATAAATGCTGTTGGTCTACAAAATCCAGGAATTGATGTTTTCTTAGAGCGGGATATTCCATTCCTACAAAAATTCAATACAAAGGTAATTGTTAATGTTTGCGGTAATACAGTAAATGATTATATAAAAGTTGTGGAACGCTTATTTGAACAGGCAATAGATATGTTGGAAATCAATATATCATGCCCTAATGTAGAGCATGGAGGGATTGCTTTTGGTCAAGAACCAAAAATGGTGGAATATGTAACAAAGGAAATCAAAAAAGTAGCTAATCAGCCTATCTCCATGAAATTAACACCAAATGTTACTGACATAACAGAAATTGCAAAAGCGGCTGAATGTGGCGGGGCAGATGCTCTTTCTCTGATAAATACGATTACTGGTATGAGAATTGATGTAAAGAAAAGAGATTTTAGTGTTGCAAATAAAACAGGTGGATTATCTGGTGCAGCTATTAAACCGATTGCACTTCGTATGGTCTATCAAGTTTATAAGGCAGTTCAGATTCCAATTATTGGAATGGGCGGAGTTTCAACAACGGAAGATGCATTGGAATTTATTATGGCAGGTGCGACAGGGGTTGCGATTGGAACTGCAAATTTTAACAATCCTTATGTCATGTTAGAAGTTATTGAAGGATTAAATAACTATATGGGAGAAAACGGTATTGAGGATTTAAAAGAAATCAGAGGTATTGTTGATTGAAAATATTACGAAAAGGAGAAATGATTATGCATTACACAGGAACGATTTGGCGTCCGCCATATGAAGCATATTCTCTGCTTATTCAAGTGACAGCGGGGTGTACGCATCACTCATGCAAATTTTGTACGCTTTATGAGGATTTGCCTTTTAAGTTTAAGTTATCACCTTTTTCAGAGGTAGAACAGGATTTAGCGGAAGCCAGCAAATATTATCATAAAGTACCAAGAATATTTTTTACGGGTGCAAATCCATTTGTCTTAAATACGGAAAAACTAAAAGAATTAGCAAAAATGGTAAAAAAATATTATCCGAAATACGAAACGATTGGATGCTTTGCGAGAATTACAGATATAACACCTAAAACGGTTGAGGAATTAAGAGAACTTCATGCATTGGGTTATGATGGAATCACAATAGGTGTTGAAACTGGCGATGATGAAATGCTTGCTTTTATGAACAAAGGCTTTCAATCAAAGGATACGATTGAACAATGCAAAAAGTTGGAAGCAGCTAATATTAGCTACAATTTCTTTTATCTGACAGGAATTTCGGGTGCAGGACGGGCAGAGATTGGAGCAAAAGAAACTGCTAAAGTTTTTAATCAGCTTCAACCAAGAATTATAGAATCTTCCATGCTTACAATTTATAAAAATTCAGAATTGTATGAGGAAATACAAAAAGGAAATTGGAGGGAAGAAAGCGAAATTGAAAAATTGATTGAGCTAAAGACACTTATCGAAAACCTAAAAATCACTACCCGTATTGTTACTGA
>DKXQ01000083.1:0-6651 GCA_002493085.1 Lachnoclostridium sp. UBA7122 | reverse complement strand
CAGTATCAAATTTCCAATGCGGATGAATCGGTATTAAGAGAATATCGGGTCAATTTAAGACATCTTTAAAATAGATGGACGATTTATAGCCAAAAAGTAAAAGAGAACCAGAGGTTAATCTTCTGGCTCTTTTGCTTTACATACCTGTTTCTACAAGTTATATAACAAAGCAGATATAATATTGGCGTTTTATATTATGGGACTATGTGCTCATACTTTTTCTTGAAGTTGGTGGAATAGAATTTACAATTAAAGAAATCACTATTCCTAATGATGTATCAACAATCCTGTTCCATGCAAAATATAGCGGATTCGTATCTCTTTCATGGGTTATAGTCACACATAAGAAAACAACACACATTAGAGCCGTTCCATTTTTTGTTTTAAAAGCAGAGATAGGTAAATGAGGGGAATAAGCATTAACGATAAAACCAGTTCTCTAAATAATTCTGGGTAAATGGAAGTAAACCGCCTTTCTAAAGTTAAAAAGAGCATCCCAGACATGCCGCCGATTATGGTTGATATTTCCCTGCTTTTTGCAATACTCAGACTATTTTCCATGTCTGGCTGAGTGCATAGTATGGATGCGATTGCTGCGTAAAAAGGGGTACTATCATACCTGTAATTATCTATGAAAAAACATAGGAATACAGAAATTACCGTTTTAATAGTTCTTAGCCCGATTTTAAAGGATTTATTTTTCATAAATTCCCTTTAATATGGCTTCTTCGAGGATGTGTCCCTCCATTTTTTCATAAAGTTCGTTAAGGTAAAACTCGTTTTTTAAATCAAGCATCTCATCAAGTGCAAATATATGGAGTTCATATGTATGTGATTTATCTGGAGGTGTCATGCCGCCATAATAGCTTGCTTGCTCCCTTGTCTGTTGATTCCCTTGTATGCTTATCCAACTATTTGTCCCTTGTATGAAATCAGTTGCAGTCTGGCTTTCATTTTCTTCCAGTCCATTTCTTTTAAGATTGGCTCCCAACCAGTGAATCCATGTAAATCCAATAACGGGATAAGCGTCTTTATCTTCCAGTATAAATGCGAATGAAGCGGTATGCTCTGGCGCATTTTCGATTTTAAATGGTAAAGAATAAGACGGAACATGATTTTCATTAAATTGTGTTCCATACCCGCCATATTTTTTTTGAATAAATCCGTTAGTGATTCCTGCACTTGTAACAATCATTTCTATAATCTCCTGTCTGTTTATTTTATAAACATGATAACAGGGATATAGAAAGGCGTAAATTACCCACTTTTTTGTGGGTAATTAGTTGGGTACGACATTTTTACTGATTAGTTCCTGCTCTCTGCCATTGTTCTTTAGATACTCAATGCCGATATGCTGCATGATTCTCAATGTTTCTAAAATCTGTTTTCCCATTTGTTCCGTCAGAAAATATTCCACATGCAGCGGATAGCCAGAATGGGATTCTTTATCAACAAAGCCATACTCTATCAGTTCTTTTAAATGTTCTAATAGCATCTTTTGGGTGATTCCCTCAATATCCTGCTCTAACTTAGAAAGAGAGGTTGCTCCCAGCCGAAGCCGCCATAATATGATTGGTTTCCATTTGCCTTTAATCATGTCGTGAACCAGTTCTAAAGGGCAGGTATAGTCATCTCTCATTTTCATATGTCATCATCTCCTTCGGATATTTTACAACGATTTCTTTTTCTTTTCCATAGCTTGAAAGAACGGAGGTTTATGTTTTATGTTTTTTTCATGAGTAACTTGAAAATGAAAGGAAATATGTTATAATATCCATAAATATGTTTTAGCATATTTATGGGAGGATGGATATGGATAACCAAACGATTGGAAAGCGGCTGAAGAAAACCCGTCAAAATCGTAATATGACTTTAGATGAATTAGCGGAAGTAACGGGTGTTAGTAAGCCGATGCTCGGTCAGATTGAAAGAGGGAAATCATCTCCGACAGTTACGACACTTTGGAAAATTGCAACTGGTATGAAAATACCGTTTTCGTCCTTTTTACAGGAGCAAGGGGCTGAATATACCGTAGTTGATTTGCAGGAACGGGATGTGCTGATAGAGGAAAATGGGGCAATGAAAGTATATACGCTTTTTGCATTTGACCCTATTCGCAGTTGTGAAGCATTTTATATTGAATTTGAATCTGGATGTGAACATATGTCTGACAAACATAACGATGGCGTTGAAGAATACATTTTTGTCATTCACGGAAAGTTGGATATGGTTTTGAATGGAACGGAGATTACATTAGGAGAAAAACAGGCAGTCCGTTTTGAAGCTAATATTCCACATTCGTATATGAACCCCTATAAAGATACTTGCAATATTTATAATTTTATATTTTATAAGGAATGAGAGGATTTAGAATGTTTGAATTAAATCAAGTCGGTGAAAGAAGCTATTATATTAACTGCCCTGCAAAAATTGGGATTTATAAGTCAAATGATACAGATGTCTATCTGATAGACAGCGGAAATGATAAAGATGCAGGCAGGAAAGTCCGT
This sequence comes from Lachnoclostridium sp. UBA7122, assembly GCA_002493085.1. Classification (GTDB taxonomy): domain Bacteria; phylum Bacillota; class Clostridia; order Lachnospirales; family Lachnospiraceae; genus Butyribacter. Next base: position 4,141 of record DKXQ01000083.1, on the reverse strand, counting down.
AAAATACTAAGCGAAAATGGGTGGAATTTAAAAGGGATTATCAACACACACTCGAATGCAGACCACATTGGAGGAAACAAATATTTACAGCAGCAAACAGGATGTAAAATATTTGCAGATGGCATTGAGGTGGCATTTACAAGGCATCCTATTTTGGAGCCGTCATTTCTGTATGGCGGATACCCTTGCAAAGATTTAAGACATAAATTTTTACTTGCGTCTGAAAGTGATGTCAGTGAGATTACGGACTCCGACTTTCCAAAAGAATTAGAGGTCATTCCATTACACGGGCATTTTTTTGATATGATTGGCATCCGCACACCAGACGATGTTGTGTTTCTTGCTGACTGTATCAGTAGTGAAAGTACTTTGGATAAATATCAGATTACTTTTATTTATGATATTGCTGAATATCTAAATACACTGGATAAAGTTGAATCTATGGAAGCTGCTATGTTCGTGCCTGCCCATTCGGATGTTACGAGCAACATCACAGGCATAGTTCAGCTTAACCGTCAAAAAGTATTTGATATATCAAACGATATACAGTCCATCTTAAAAACGCCTATGTGTTTTGAAGAACTTTTAAAGCTACTTTTTGATGAATACGAACTGGTAATGAATTTTGAACAGTATGTTTTAGTGGGAAGTACAGTGCGTTCCTATCTGGCATGGCTAAAAGATAACGATAAAATAAAGGCTGTTTTTACAGATAATCAGTTAATGTGGAGCAGTTTATAAAAATAGATTGATGTCTGCAAAATATTATGATGAAAAGAACAGGTAAAGGTGTGTATTCCTCTGCCTGTTCTTTTGGTTATAGATATGTTTTTGGAAAATGAAGATATCTTACAAGAAATCAGTAGACATTTTGAGTATAATATAGAGTGCGAGGAGGTGTTATCAATGCAAAAAGAAATACGGACAGTCTGCTATGATGACGATTGTCATCTTGAAGCATATCGTTTTGAGGGAATCGTCCAGCCGTTTCCGAATCATTTTCATGACTACTATGTGATTGGTTTTATAGAAGCAGGGACACGTTGTTTATCCTGCAAAAATAAAGAATATACGGTAAGTCAGGGAAATATTCTTTTGTTTAATCCAAACGATAACCACAGTTGTGTGCAATGCGACGGCGGAACGCTTGATTACAGAGGCTTGAATATCCCAAAAGAAACGATGCTGTCATTAGCAGAAGAAATAACAGGACAAAGGGTGCTACTTGGATTTTCGGAAAATGTCATTAAAAATGATGAGCTGAATCTTTATCTCCATTCTTTACATCAGATAATTATGAACGGTTCAAAAGAATTTGAAAAAGAAGAAATGCTCCTGCTCCTTATTTCATTACTCATCGAACAATACGGACAACCCTTTGAGAATTGTATTCCAGAGTGCGGCAAAGAAATAGAAAATGCCTGCATATTTATGTCAGAACATTTTACAGAGCATATCACATTGGAAAACCTTTGTAAATGCAGCGGTCTTAGTAAATCGACCTTGCTCCGTGCGTTTACCAAGTCAAAAGGAGTTACGCCATATAGGTATCTTCAAACAATACGGGTAGGCAAAGCAAAGGAGCTGTTGGAAAAAGACGTATCCCCGATTGACGCCGCTATACAGACAGGCTTTTCAGACCAGAGCCACTTTTCTAATTTTTTTAATATGTTTATCGGATTGTCACCTGCCGCATACAGACGCATTTTCAAGGAGGGCGGCAAGAATCATGAATAAAAAAGCTACCGCAGGGCATATCACAGCTCTGATTACGATTGTGATATGGGGGACGACTTTCATATCCACCAAAATACTGCTTACGGATTTCACACCGATAGAAATACTGTTTTTCAGATTTTTGCTTGGATTACTTGTGCTGATAGCCGTTTATCCGAAACGATTGAGAATAAAGGATAAAAAGCAGGAGTTTACATTCGCTGCGGCGGGACTATGCGGGATATGCCTATACTACCTACTTGAAAATATAGCATTAACCTATACGATGGCTTCTAATGTTGGAGTTATTATTTCTGTCGCCCCGTTTTTTACTGCTGTTTTATCTCATGTATTTCTAAAGACAGAAGAAAAACTGAAAGTACAATTTTTTGTTGGTTTTGTAGTTGCTATGATAGGGATATGCCTTATCAGTTTTAACGGTAAGAAATTGGAGCTGAATCCCATTGGTGATATTCTGGCGGTTGTTGCGGCATTGGTATGGGCAGTTTATTCCCTGCTTACACGAAAAATCAGCAGCTATGGATTGAATACGATTGGGACTACAAGGAAGATATTTACATATGGAATACTTTTCATGCTTCCGTTTCTCTTTGTTTTTGATTTCAATTTGGATGTGCAAAAAGTTATAAAGTCAGAGTATGCCCTAAACCTTATCTATTTAGGTCTTGGAGCATCAGCCCTTTGTTTTGTTACTTGGAATTATGCTGTCAAAGTGCTTGGGGCTGTTAAGACAAGCGTGTATATTTATATAGTCCCTGTCATTACCGTTGTCACATCCGTTATTGTGTTAAAGGAAGAAATTACATGGATTGCTGCGATAGGAATAGGGCTTACCTTAATCGGCTTGTTTCTATCGGAAAGTAAATTAAAATTTAGGAAAAGAGGAAAGTGAAAATGAATGTAGAGAATGAAAAATGTGTGATTGTTGTCGATGAAAATTTACCTCTTGGGATTATTGCAAATACCGCCGCTATCCTCGGCATCACTATGGGAATGAAAATGCCCGATGTTGTCGGGAATGATGTGCTTGATTTAGAGGGAAATGCCCACATGGGGATTATACAGTTTCCCGTACCGATATTAAAAGGAAATACCGAGATACTGAAAAAACTAAGAACAAGGTTGTTTGAGCCGCAATTTTCTGAATTGACAGTTGTTGATTTTTCTGATTTAGCACAAGGGTGTAAGACTTACAATGAGTTCATTGGTAAAATGGCGAATACCTCAGAAAGCAGATTAAATTATATTGGAATCGCTGTCTGCGGAAATAAAAAGCAGATTAACAAGCTGACGGGGAGTATGCCTTTATTACGGTAAAACAGAGGAAGCAGAGGGCTTATCCTTTTGTTTCCTCTTTTACCTTACATAGTCGATGTGAAGAACTTTCGATATGTGTTCCGACTATTTTAGAGATGTGCGTTCTATTTCTTGGCGGTAAAAATCAATCTTATCGTCCAGCTTTGCCATATGTTCCTGCAATGCTTTTATCTGCTCATTAAGGGACTCACGATGTACGGTCAGCATTTCCATTCTCTCATTAAGGGTAAGGTCGCCTTTTGCCCGTAGTTCGGCATAACGCTGTATTTCTTTAATCGGCATGCCCGTGTCTTTCAGACGCTTGATAAATTCAATCCATGCGAGGTCTTTGTCCGAATAACAGCGGCGGTTACTGGAATTGCGTTTCGGCGTAATCAGATTTTCATGCTCGTAGTAACGCAGGGTATGTATCCCTAAATTTGTCAGCCTTGAAAATTCACTTATGGAATATTCCAAAAAAATCACCTCTTATCTCTTGACATAGAGTTTACTCTACATTGTATGCTCGTATTATATCAGCAAAGAGGAGGTTTTGCAAATGGTACAAAACACAGAAAAGTACACGGTAATCACAGGGGCAAGTTCGGGGATAGGGTATGAAACAGCAAAAGCTTTTGCGGAGCGTGGGAACAGCCTAATCCTTGTTGCCCGAAGAAAAGACAGACTGGAAACTTTAAGGCAGAAAATTTTAGCCTTACATCCGATGCTTGATATTGTGGTTAAGGATGTGGATTTATCTGTTCCACCAAATGTTTTCCAGTTATACGAGAGCATAAAATCATATCCGCTGCGGACATGGGTGAACAATGCAGGATTTGGAAATTATAGCAGCGTTGGAAATCAAAATTTGGAGAAAATCAGTCGGATGCTGCACTTGAATGTGGAAGCCCTCACTGTTTTTTCTTCCTTGTTCGTCCGTGACTTTAAAGATACGGAGGGAACACAGCTTATCAATGTTTCTTCCTGCGGCGGCTATACGATTGTTCCCAATGCAGTAACCTATTGTGCTGCAAAGTTTTATGTCAGTGCTTTTACGGAGGGCTTGGCGTGGGAGTTAAAAGCCGCCCATGCAAAAATGCAGGCAAAG
>DKXQ01000191.1 GCA_002493085.1 Lachnoclostridium sp. UBA7122 | reverse complement strand
CACAGGTAAAGTTACACTATCATTTTTAATCTGGAATTACCAGGATATTAACAAGAAGATTTTATAAAGAATATTCTGGGGAATATATGGGGAATACTAAAATATGATAATACCACCAAATTAAGGCATATATGCCTGTTAAAAAGGAGGATGTGGGTATGAGAAAAAAACTATTATCTTTTATTTTAGCTGGTGCTATGATGTTTGGACTTACAGCTTGTGGCCAGGGAGGCAAAGATGGAACAGGAAACAAAGGACAAGCAGATAATTCGGGCAGCAACAGTACAGCAGACAGTGGGGAGAACAAAGATTCAGGTTCTCCAAGTGATTCTGATACAATTACGATATGGGCATGGGATGAATCGTTTAATATCCCGGCAGCTAATGCAGCGGCAGAGGCCTATAAAGATGATAATCCAGATGTAAAAGTAAATGTGGTAACTATGGCACAAGATGATATTGTGGCAAAGTTAAATACAGCACTGTCATCAGGAACGTATGACGGACTTCCAGATATTGCGCTTATTGAGGATTACCGCATACAGGGATACCTGGCTGCGTATCCAGATGAGTTTGCGGACCTTTCTTCAATTGTGAGTGCCAGTGATTTTGCAGCTTATAAAACAGGGGTAAACCAGATAGATGGCAAGATATACGGAGTGCCATTTGATTCTGGCGTAGCAGCATTATTTTACCGTAAGGATATAATTGAACAAGCTGGTTATAAAGAGAAAGACATGCAGGACCTGACATGGGAAAAGTATATTGAGATTGGCAAAACTGTAAAGGAAAAGTGCGATGTGGACTGGCTTACACTTGACCCAAGTGATCTGGGACAGCTGCGTATGATGATGCAGAGTGCAGGTGCATGGTATACAGATGCAGACGGCAATGTAAATATTAAAGATAACAAGGCATTAGCTTCTGCAATCAAAGTATATAAAGACCTTATGGATGCAGGCTTTGTAAAACAGGTGTCAGACTGGGACCAGTTTGTTGGCGCTTTTAACAATGGTGATGTGGCAACTGTATTTACAGGCTGCTGGATTGCACCTTCTATAAGAAATGCACAGGACCAGAGCGGTAAATGGGCAGTTGCATCCTTTCCTAAGATGTCTGGTGTAAAAGATTCTGTAAATGCTTCTTCTATTGGCGGGGCAGGATGGTATGTACTAAGGAATGTTGGCCATGAAAAGGCGGCTGTGGATTTTCTTGGAAAGACATTTGGTTCAGATGCGGAGCTGATGTACAAGTTAGGTGATGAAATCAGCCTGATTCCAACTTTAAATGCAGCTTCTGATTATTCTAAAAAGGATGAGTACTTTGGAGGGCAGGATGTAGTTGCTGATTTAATTGACTGGACTGCTAAAGTTCCAACTGTTAATTATGGACAGAATACTTATGCAATAGAAGATATAATGACAGAAGCATTACAGGAAATTTTAAATGGTGCAGATATTAATGATACTCTTTCTTCATACCATGATACTATTGAAGCAGCAGTTGCACAGTAATATTTAATAAGAGAATTAACAAAACGGTCCAGGCAGAATTGTAAGTATTTAGATACTTGGACCGTTTTTAAAAATGTAAAACAGATGGAAAGGAGAAAACCTATGAAAGACAAAGCGCAAAAAAGAGCATGGGCCTTTATTGTGCCAGGCGTAATTTTAATAGTTGTTTTCGTTTTTTACCCAATGATACAGGCGTTTGTCACTTCCTTCCAGACAGGGATTGGTGCAAATCTCAAGTTTGATGGAATTGCCAATTACAAAAGACTGCTGACAGATGGAACGTTTAAAAAGGCATTATTTAATACTTTTATCTTTCTGGTTGTACAGGTTCCAATAATGATTATACTGGCACTTATCATTTCTTCTATGTTAAATGACAGCCGGCTTAAGTTTAAGGGATTATTCCGGACTGCAATTTTTCTGCCATGTGTAACAAGCCTGGTTTCTTATTCTATTATTTTTAAATCTCTGTTTGCAACAGATGGTTTTATAAATGTGCTGCTGATGAAATTAAACATAATAAACAGCCCGGTCACCTGGGTTACAGACCCATTCTGGGCAAAGGTACTGATTATTATAGCAATTACATGGAGATGGACAGGTTATAATATGGTATTTTATCTTGCCGGTCTTCAGGGAATTGATAAATCAATCTATGAGGCAGCAGACTTAGATGGTGTCAATGCTTTCCAGAAGTTCCGCTATATTACAATGCCTCTTTTAAAACCAATTATTTTATTTACAACGATTAACTCCACTATAGGAACACTACAGTTATTTGATGAACCGATGAATATTACAAATGGAGGACCAGCAAATTCAACAATTACTATTTCAATGTATATTTATAACCTGCTGTTTAAATACCAGCCAAACTTTGGTTATGCAGCAGCTGTTTCATATGTGATTGTGGTACTGATAGTAATTTTATCAATTATCCAGTTAAAGGCAGGTGAAGATAAAGATGGGGAATAAAGCAGCAAGATTTTTTATGTATTTATTTTTAACAATAGCGTCATTTATATCAGTATTTCCACTTCTGTGGATGATAATTGCGTCCACAAACAGGTCTGTAGATGTAACAAAAGGAACATTAATTCCTGGAAGTTATTTTATGGAAAACCTGAATTCGGTATTAAGTTCTAATTTAGGATATATAAATGCTTTTAAAAACTCTTTGTTTGTTGCAGTTGTGACTACTGCACTTGCTATGCTGGTTTCTTCGGCAGCAGGTTATGCATTTGGCATTTATAAGTCCAGGCTTAAAAATATGACATTTAGTTTTATACTGCTTTCAATGATGGTGCCGTTTGCTGCACTGATGGTACCACTATTCAGGCTGTTTAGTAAATTCAGCAGTATTCCGGGGCTAAACTTTATTGCACTAAATACACATGGCTCAGTAATTATTATTGCAGTAGCGACTGCATTCCTGATTTTTTTCTTCAGGCAGAATACAGCAATGTTTCCAAAGGATTTAATTGAAGCTGCCGGACTGGATGGACTGTCGGAATATGGAATATTTTTCAGGATTTATATGCCTTCCATGAAGTCTACTTATGCAGCAGCGGTTGTAGTAACATTTATGTCGAGCTGGAACAATTATTTATGGCCATTGATTGCACTGCAGTCAGAAGAAAAGCGGACACTGCCATTAATTATTTCAGCAATGGGCTCGTCTTATACGCCAGATTATGGTATGATAATGACTGCAATAGTTATTTCAACGCTGCCAACAGCATTAATTTTCTTCTTTATGCAGAAACAGTTTGTAGCAGGAATGACAGGCTCTGTAAAGGGATAAAATAAATATGGCGAGGTGAAGGCTTATGAATCCTGAATTAGAATGGTTAGAAAATCCGGAAGTGTTTGCAGTGAACAAAGAACCAGCACATTCGGACCATCGTTTTTACAAAAGTTATAAAGACAGAAGAGAAAAGCCGGAAGGTTCTTTCCGGCAGTCATTAAATGGAACATGGAAATTTTGTTATGCAGTTAATCCAGACAGCAGAAATGCTTCTTTTTATAAAATGGAGCAGCCAGATAATGAATACAGCCATATACAGGTGCCAGGGCATATCCAGATGCAGGGGTATGACAGATGCCAGTATATTAATACAATGTATCCGTGGGACGGACAGGAAAATTTACGTCCTCCTTTTATCTCGAAAGAGTATAATCCGGTGGGCAGTTATATAAAATATTTTGATTTGGATGATGCTTTAGATGGAAAAGAGGTATTTCTTTCATTCCAGGGCGTTGAGACAGCATTTTATGTATGGTTAAATGGAGAGTTTATAGGATATAGCGAAGACTCGTTTACCCCGGCTGAGTTTTGTGTTACACCATATATAAAAAAAGCAAAGAATAAACTGGCAGTAGAGGTATATAAAAGAAGCAGTGCAAGCTGGCTTGAGGACCAGGATTTCTGGAGATTTTCCGGCATATTCAGAGATGTATTTTTATATGCAGTGCCTAAAATACATGTAAGGGATTTATCTGTAACGGCAGATTATGATACTAAATCATGCAGTGGGATGCTTGATATGACAATCAGCCTTACAGGAGATGGACTTTCCAGGAGCAATAATGGAGAACAGCCTTATATAAAGCTGGCAGTTGAAGATATAAATGGAAAGGCTGTATTTGAATACAATACAGAATCCCTCTGTGAGCAGATGCATTTGCAGGCCCAGCTGTCTGAAGTTTCTCCCTGGAGTGCAGAGTGTCCTTATCTATATACTCTGGCTTTAGAAATTATTGATGAAAACGGAAAACTTATTGAACTTGCAGTTACAAAGGCTGGCTTCCGTACATTTGGGCTAAGGGATGGAATAATGTGCCTGAATGGAAAGAGAATTATTTTTAATGGTGTAAACCGCCATGAGTTTAGTGCTAAGAATGGACGTGCCATTACAAGAGAAGATATGCTATGGGATATCCGTTTTATGAAACAGAATAATATAAATGCTGTCCGCACAAGCCACTATCCAGACCAAACACTATGGTATGAACTATGTGATGAATATGGCATTTATGTTATTGATGAAACAAATTTAGAAACCCACGGTTCATGGCAGAAAATGGGACAGTGTGAACCTTCGTGGAATGTTCCGGGTTCTTTGCCAGAGTGGAGGGAAGCTGTACTAGACCGTGCCAGGTCTATGTATGAACGGGATAAAAACCATCCATGTGTACTAATCTGGTCATGTGGCAATGAGTCTTATGCAGGAGATGATATTGCAGCAATGGCAGCATATTTCCACGAAAAGGATAAACGCCGCCTTGTCCACTATGAGGGAGTTTTCCATAACCGTAAATATGACTGGATTACGGATATGGAGAGCAGGATGTATGCAAAGCCAGACGAGATTGCAAAATATCTTGAACAGAATACAGGTAAGCCATATATCAGTTGTGAGTATATGCATGCTATGGGCAATTCATGTGGAGGGATGCATCTTTACACAGAACTGGCTGATAAATACAGAGGATACCAAGGCGGATTTATCTGGGACTACATCGACCAGGCACTTTACCACATTAATGAATATGGAAAACAGGTATATGCATATGGCGGGGATTTTGATGACAGGGCAACAGATTATGGATTCTGTACTAATGGCATTGTATATGCAGACAGAACACCATCGCCTAAAGTACAGGAAGTCAAGGCGCTATATGCACCAATCAGGCTAAAATTTAAAGACAAAAATCTGGTTATAGAAAACCATAACTTATTTATAGATACCAGTTTATACGCTTTCTGCATCACACTGGAAAAAGAAGGGAAAATCTTAAATACAGAGTGGCACTATATAACATTAAATCCTGGTGAAAGCGGGCAGGAACCTGTCAATATAGAAATGCCTGTGGCACCTGGGGAATATGTATTACAGGCATCAGCCCTGCTTAGAAAAGATACAGCATGGGCACAGAAAGGACATGAAGTAGCATTTGGCCAGCATATTTTTTATGTAGAAGGAAAAATACAGGATGTTATAAAAAAGGCAGCAGCAGAAATTATATATGGCGATGTATGTATTGGTGTACGTGGTGATAATTTTTCCATGCAATTTGATAAAACACAAGGCGGACTTAGTTCGTTAAAATATAATGGCACAGAATATATTACAAGAGTTCCAAAAGTAAGCTTCTGGCGTGCAGTAACTGATAATGACTCTGGGGCAAAACAGCAGTTTATTTCAGCACAGTGGCTTATAGCAGGCAAATATGCAATACAGGACCCGGATGGATTTAAAATACAGGAAAAAGAAGATGCATTAGAGCTTGTATTTTCATATATTGCACCAAGTGTCCCGGCAATACAGTACCAGGTAATCTATACAGCGCATTTTGACGGAAAGCTTACTGTATGTATAGATTATCCAGGTGTTGGAGGTATGCCAGAAATGCCGCTTATGGCAGTGGATTTTAAGATGAAACAAAAGTACAACAGATTTGCTTATTATGGAATGGGACCAGAAGAAAACTATATTGACCGGAAAAAAGGCGCAAGGCTTGGATATTTTGAAACTACCGCCAGAGAAAACTTTTCCCAGTACCTTAATCCGCAGGAATGTGGAAACCGTACAGGAGTGCGCTATATGAAAGTCAGGGATGGCGACGGGGCTGGACTTTGCTTTACTGCGCAGGAAGAGCCATTTGAAGCAAGCGTACTGCCATATAGTGCATATGAGCTGGAAGAAGCAACACACATGGAAGAACTTCCAGAAGTACACTATACATGGGTAAGGATAATTGCAAAACAGATGGGTGTAGGTGGTGATGATTCCTGGGGAGCACCAGTCCATCAGGAGTATAAACTTGCAGGAGATATACACAGAACACTAAAGTTTAGTATTTCTCCTGTTTAAAAAGTAAGAGCTGCACAGAAAATTAGGAAGCCATTCTTAGTTAAAGAACGGCTTCTTATCTAATCAAGCTGTTTTTTTATTTTTTTAATTGTGTCCATGTTGCCATAAGAATAGGCTTCTTTATATTTCTCTTTATTCTTTCCAAGCGCAGTATTTAGCTTTTTTTGATAAGTTTTTTTCGTTACTTTTTTATCATTCCAGCAGTATAAGTAGACAGGTTTTCCATTTTTATCCAGCTTGACATTGGAATTATCTTTTGCTCCATAATATCCACTGGCAATACTTTGCATTTTGCCTTTAGAAATTTTTCCAACAGAATCAAAATAATTATCCATATGCCCGCCAGAGGTATGATAACGGTTTTTCTTTTCCAGATACCATAGTGAACCATGCCCGTCTAAAAGCCACTCGTGGACTTTGCCATTATGTATAATTAATAACCTGTCACCAGTTGCTGCATCATTTCCTTTCAGGTAAAGTTCTGGAATGTTATCATCATTTATATATATGAAACGTCCCTCTGGAAAAACATTTTCTAAAGTACCTTCAGATAAGTTGGCCAGATATTCTAAGTAAAGTTTTTTCCAGCTCTTTTTTGCAGCATGTGCAGATGGTACAGTAACTGATAAAGACAGCAATATACCTGTTAATACAAGCACAGTGCGGAAAAGAAATGGTTTTTTAAAAGCGTACATAATAATTTCACCTCATTCAATACTTATCCAGATATTTTTTTGCATCTTCCAAAGAGAGGCCTACTCTTTCCTGA
>DKXQ01000258.1:25110-34057 GCA_002493085.1 Lachnoclostridium sp. UBA7122 | reverse complement strand
AAAGCTTTCAGTTTATATTATACCATATATAAATATACTATTTTACATTCTTTTACAAATAGTTTCCCAGGTAAAGTTACACTGTTTCACATTTGTCATGGTGCAAGTGCTTTCATAAACATTCCGGTAATTTCCCTCATCTCCTGGAATATAAAATCAACAATGCCTGGAAGCATGCCCATAATCATAAATAATATAAACAGCCCCACAAAAAGTTTGAGCTGTATACCTATTACAAACATATTCATCTGTGGCGCAACTTTTGCAAGTATGCCAAGGACTACATTTATTATAAATACGCAGCAGAATATTGGAAGCGCTATTCTTATAGCTATTATAAAATAATCCGCAACATATTTTAAAATAACTTTGTAAAGCCCTCCATCTATCGTGGCTCCGCCTACAGGTATAAGCTTATATGACTGTACAAGTGCATCTATAATAAAATAGTGCATATCTGATATAAGAAATAAAATCATAAAAAGATATGAAAGGAAATTGGCTGTTATGGTTGACTGTATATTAGATGACGGGTCTAACTGCATAGCCATAGAAAGCCCCAGTTCCATATCTATAAAGTGCCCTGAATAATTAAGTATATACAGGCAGAAGCCAGAGCCTATGCCTATAACCAGCCCTGTAATAGCTTCTTTCATAACAACAGCAGTATATCCAAATGAACCTTCATATGACACGTCTGTATAATCCACTACATTCATCATAATAATAGAGAGAAAAAGTGACACCGCCGCTTTAACCTTTATGGGAACGGAAGTATTGCCAAAAAAAGGGGCAACAGAAACTATTGAAGCAACCCGGATAAATACAAGCAGCGCATATTCAAGGTCTTTTAAAGTAAAGCTTAAACTCAATTATGTCACCTCTATTTTATATAATCTGGTATACTTGCTACAAGAGTTTCAAAAAGTCCTGTCATGCCATCAAGCATCCATCCGCCACAGAGTACGATTATAAGCATAATAGCTAAAAATTTAGGTATAAATGTAAGCGTCTGCTCCTGTATTGATGTAATCGTCTGGAATATACTTACTATAAGCCCTATGATAAGGGATACAAGCAGAAGTGGTGAAGCTGTCTTTACTATAATCCAGACTACCTGTCTTGCTATGTCTATTACCATTCCCTCTGACATATACATTTCCCCTTTCTTTTAAAATGAAGCAACAAGCTGGCCTATAACAAGGTTCCAGCCGTCTGCCATAATAAAAAGCAGTATTTTAAACGGCATTGAAATTGTCGTAGGTGGAAGCATCATCATACCCATTGACATAAGTGTAGAAGCCACAACCATATCCACTACAATAAAAGGCAGATACAGTACAAAACCGATAATAAATGCCGTCCGTAGTTCACTTATTATAAATGCTGGTATTACAACTGTAATAGGAAGGTCTTCATAAGAGCCTATAGTTTCTGTATCAGTCCCATTAATATCTATAAAAAGCTGTAAATCTTTGTCACGTGTCTGCTTAAGCATAAATGACTTAAGAGGTTTTATGCCTGCCTCAAGTGCCTGTTCCTGTTTTACTTCACCTGACATAAACGGCTGTACAGCAGTTGTCTTTACTTCATTAAATACAGGTGACATTACAGCAATTGTAATAAAAAGTGCAAGACCTACAAGTACCTGGTTAGGAGGTGATGTCTGTGTGGCAAGCGCAGTCCTTATAAAATGCAGTACAACTATAATACGTGTAAATGATGTTACCATTATAAGTATAGACGGTGCAAGCGACAATATGGTAAGCATAATAAGTATCTGTAGTGTAGCTTCAAGGTTAGTGCTTCCTGCATTTGATGAAATATTCAAATCAAGTGTATTATCATCAGTATCAGGCTCACCTGCAATTTCCCTTTCAGTAGTCCTGTCAACATCTGTAGCATGGACATATGCAGGCATGGATACACTAAATATAATAAAACAGGCACACAACATCATAAATATATTTAATACAGATTTATTAAACAGGTGCTTTCTCCTGCAAGACACTTTGCCTGTATTTTGTTTTTCACTGAATGTATTATTATCTTTCATCTTTTTTCCCGCCATCTTTCATTTTCCTGTTTTTTATCATCTGTCCCATAACTTCTTTAAATGATGTGTCACCTGGGCTGGTATCTGTAAGTTCTATATCTTCTTCAGAAAGTTCTGTAAGTTTAACTATATTATCTTTTGATGTCATAATTGAAACAAACTTGTTACCAACTTTTACTATATAGATAATCTTACCTGGAGCAAGCTGGTATGATTCAACTACCTGGATATTGCCATAGCCTTTTTTGACAAGCCCGGAGTTTGCATACCACTTTGTAAAATAAAACGCCAGAACAAGAACTATTATAAAAACAATAAACAGTGCAATAAATCTAAAAATGCCGGTAATTGCAGAAAACTCAGTTATTAAAACCTGCATATCTACACCTCCGACATTTTTATACTATGATAAAATTATTTTGTTATCTCCGTTAATCTTATGCCAAAACTTTCTTCAATAACAACTACCTCACCTTTGGCAACAAACTTGCCATTTACAAGAACGTCTACAGGTTCACCTGCAAGTTTGTTTAACTCTATAATTGTACCAGGGGCAAAATCAAGTATTTCCCTTATTGATTTATTAGTACGTCCAAGCTCTACTGTTACTTCAAGAGGAACGTCCATAATTAAATCTATATTCTCCTGTTGCATCATAGGGCTTACTCCAGCGTTAAACGGCTGGAACTGCGCAGGCTGTACATTTACATTTTGTACTGGCATCATATATGGCTGCTGCATTACCGGCTGTCCCATATATGGCTGCTGCATAACTGGCTGTCCCTGCATCATGGAAGCATCAGGTGCAGGCTGCATAACTGGCTGTCCCTGCATCATAGAAGCATCAGGTGCAGGCTGCATTACCGGCTGTCCCATCATAGCGTCAGGCGCTGGCTGCTGCATTGCAGGCTGTGGAACAGGCTCTGGTTCTGGTGCAGGCTCTGGCGCCATACTTCCCATAGTATTACTCATAAATTTATCATAGAGTTCTCTTGCAAATTCAAATGGATACAGCTGCATAATCTGGCTGTCTATCAGGTCCCCGATTTTCATATCAAAGGCAACCTGTACTATCTGTCCTTCAAGGAAGTTTGAAATTATATCATCATCAATAGTATCATTTAAATCTACCAGACTTGCTGAAGGCGGGCTGATATCCACTTTCCTTTCAAGCATTGAAGACAGGGAAGTCGCTGCTGAACCCATCATCTGGTTCATGGCTTCACTGATAGCGCTAAGATGAAGTTCTGACAGTTCAACATCTGTGTTGCTGCCATCCCCTCCCATCATAAGGTCTGTAATAATCTTAACATCTTGTTCCTTGAGAATAAGGATATTATTACCATCTATTCCCTCTATATATGAAATATGTATAAATACACATGGCCTGTCATACTGTTCTGACAATTCATCCATTGTCACATAGGAAACTCTTGGTGTAGTAATAGTAACTTTATTATTTAAAAGAGTAGATAATGTTGTAGCAGCAGTGCCCATATTAATATTGGCAATCTCGCCAACGGCATCTATCTCTGCATCTGTCAGCCGGTCTTCATCATTTGCCGCAGGTGCACTATCAGAAGAATCTGGCAAAACACCCCTTGCCAATGCATCAATTTCTTCCTGTGTTAACATTTCACCCATAGTTTTATTGCTCCTCCCTTATAATTGATGTAACCCGGACAGCATATGAATCCATCGTCGCACCCGGTAATGCAGTAAACTTTTTGATGCTTCCTACATAAACATCAAGTTCATCATCCACTTTAGTATTAAGCTTTATAATATCTCCAATCTGGATATTGATAAAATCATTTACAGAAATAGAACTTCTTCCAAGCATAGCTCTTACAGGAATCTTTGCCTTCTCAATTATAGCTTCAATATCTTCACTATATGCACCTACATCATGCTGCTTCATGCTTGAATACCAGTATTTTGTATTCAGCTTGTCAATAACCGGCTCTACACATGAATAAGGTATACATATATTCATAAGCCCTTCCACAGCACCAATTCTGATGCTAAGTGTTACAATTGCTGTCATCTCACTTGGTGATATAAACTGTGCAAACTGTGAATTAGTCTCAATGCGTTCAAGCCTTGGGTCGATTGCAACAACACTCTCCCAAGGGTCAACCATCAGGCTAGTACATATATCAAAGATTTTCTCCAATATAATAAGCTCAATTTCTGTAAATTCCCTGCTTTTAGCAAGAGGTGCGCCACCTCCCCCAAGCATCCTGTCTACTATAGTAAATCCAAGATTTGAAGCAAGTTCAATTATTATATTGCCTTCTAATGGAGCAAAATTAACAACCCCTAATAACACCGGGTTTGACAGCGCATTAGAAAATTCTGAATAAGTATTAGCTTCTGCATTAAGTACCTCTACCTGTATATTCTTACGCAGATATGCAGGCAGGTTAGTAGATAAAAGACGGCCATAATTTTCAAATATAATCTCCAAGGTTCTCAAATGGTCTTTAGAAAATTTGGAGGGTCTTGCAAAGTTGTAATCCTTAACGCTCTTTTCAGGAGTTCCATTCAGCTGGTCAGCGTCGAGCTCACCACTACTTAAGGCATTAAGCAGTTTGTCTATCTCTTCCTGAGATAAGGTATCTCCCATTATTTTCACCTCACACCCGGATGTGGATACAGATATCCGGTTTATTATTACAAAGTCTGTATTACACCTTGCTAATAATAACATACTTTAAACATTTATTAAAGCATAATTTACCCGAAAGTTTAAATTATAGTTACTATTGGTGCATAAAATTCTTTAATGTAATTTCAACTACAGATTTTGTGCCAAACTTTTCCCTGATTTGCTCTAAGGATTCTTTTTTAATAAGTTCCTCCGAAATATTATCATCAGAAAGTGACTGCATAACAGACCTGATTATATCAGTAATTGTTGACTGGTAAGAAGTAATCTTATCAGTTTTAAAATCATCATAATCATCTGCTTTTGTATAAACCCCTACTGTGTAACCATCAAACAACGCATAGTGTGCTTTGCCATCCTGGCCTGCTTTGAGGTTTATGGTCTGCTGTGCATCAAAAGTGACATCAGTATACTCTAAGTCACTGATTTTGTACTGCTCCTCTAAGGCAGACCCGCCTTCTGCAAGCTCAATATTTAAAACAGAAGCCACTTTAGTAACAAGCTCATTTGTCTTCTGGAATGTTGGCATCATCACAAAAAACAGTATTGCAGTTAAAACAACATTGACCACAGTTAAAGCTGTAATAATAATACTAAAAATATTTTTTTTCATTTTTTTGCACCTTTCTTTAATTTGTGTTACTGTATATCTTAATCTCTACACGCCTGTTCCTGGCTCTTCCCCTGGCAGTGTTATTATCTGCAACTGGCAGGGCCTCACCGCGTCCTGATGCCTCAAGGTTTTTTGGCTTGAGTCTTTTTACAGTTGTAAGGTATTCATAAACTCTTGTAGCCCTTGCTGTTGAAAGCCACAGATTGCTTGGAAATGATGGGTTATTTATTGGCACGTTATCTGTATGTCCCTCTATCTTGACAAGCTTGCCAGAATAATTCTTTAATATATCACCAACCCTGTCAAGCACACGTCTGGCTCCCTCTGGTATATCTGCGCTTCCAGATTCAAAAAGCAGGTCCCCGCTCAGTGAAATCATAACATACTGGTAACTTGAATCTACTGATACATCTACAGAATCTTCAATATTCTTCTGTTCCGCCTGCTCTACGATATCTTCATAAAGCTGCTCTGTTTTTTCCCTTTGTTTCTGTTCCATAGCCGCAGCCATCGGGTCCTCTTCGTTATCAGATTCAGAGGCTTTTCCCATATCAGAGAAATATTCATCAAGATTATTAAGCTGTGAAGCACCGCTTGAAACAAGCATGCCCTCGCCTATCGCCTGTGCACCCCCGTTAAAGATGCTGAAACTGTTGGACAGTGATGCAACAAGTTCTGCGTATTTAACCTCATCTACATTGGACATAGAAAACAAAAGTACAAAGAAGCAAAGCAAAAGATTCATAAGGTCGGAAAATGTATCTTTCCAGCCATCGGTTTTTATTTCTTCTTCTTTTTTCTTTGACCTTGCCATTAAGCCTCACCACCTTCAGGAGCAGCGTCACCGCCTTCACTCATTGCATCACGTACTGATGGTGCAAGGAATGACTTAAGCTTTTCTTCTATGACTCTAGGGTTTTCACCAGCCTGTATTGATAAAAGCCCTTCTACCATTATCTCTTTCATCTTTATCTCGTCAGTGTTGTGCATTTTAAGTTTAAATGATATAGGTATACATATCCAGTTTGAAAGCAGTGAACCATACAACGTAGTAAGCAGCGCTACAGCCATATTAGGACCGATTGCCGACATATCCTCCATATTATAAAGCATGTTAACAAGTCCTATAAGAGTACCAATCATACCCCATGCAGGACCCATAGCACCCCAGTTTGCCCAGAACATGACTTTATCATTATGCCTTTCTTCTATAGCACTAAGTTCCGTATCCATAATGTTTCTTACAAGTTCAGGGTCAGTGCCGTCAACTATAAGCATAATGCCTTTTTTTAAAAAATCATCTTCAATATTGTTAGCCGCTTCTTCCAGTGCGAGCAGTCCCTCTTTACGGGCAACATTAGAAAGATTAATTATATGTTTAATTCCCTCAGCCGGGTCAATATTATGTACCTTCAAAGCAAGGGTAAAAGATTTAAAACAGGATAAAAATACAGGAAGGCTCTTTGCCTGCATCAGCATACAGGAAACAGAACCACCAAGCGTAATAAATACCGAAACTCTGTCACCAAAGTTTTTCATCGCTGCAGGACCTTCGTCACCTGTAACAATACCAAGTATAACCATGGCAAGACATAGCAACATTCCTAAAATTGTCGTAATATCCACAACTTACACCACCTTATAATTTAATAGTAAGAGTATATACACACTGATATGTATAATATTATATATAAATCTATAGCCGTTCAATAGAATTACATTCTCTCTTAAATGATTTTACTAGATTTTTCACGTTCTGTCTACTTTCTTTTACAATAATTTTTTTTCCAGTGGTCAACGTGATAACCGTATCTGGTGTTTCTTCAACTGTCTCAATCAAATCAGAATTAACTGTAATGCCAGAACCATTCAGCCTGGTCACATCAATCATATAGAATTAACCCCCCTTCTCCCATACCCTGTTATCTTAAAACTAGCCGGCAATGGACAGCAATTACTAATATTATCCACTGCCGGCTTACAATAAAGTTTCAGTTAATTAATTTTGGAAAGTTTTGTCTGCTATGCTATTTATTAACGTTTCAGGTTTACAAGTTCCTCAAGCATTGAATCGGTTGTTGTGATAATACGTGAATTTGCCTGGAATCCACGCTGTGTTGTAATCATAGTTGTAAACTCTGATGCCAGGTCTACATTGGACATTTCAAGTGCACCTACAGTAAAACTTCCTGAAATGCTTACTGCTTCACCTACACCGTCAAATATGCCTGAGTTAAGTGACTGCTGGAACATGCTGTCGCCAACAGCCTCAAGGCCTGATGGGTTGTTAAATGTAGCAACAGGAATCTGGCCAAGGCACTTCTTTGAACCGTTATTATATGAGCCATAGACATATCCATCTTCATCAATAGAAATACCCTTCATTTCACCAGCTATATTGCCTGTGCCATGGCCTTCAGCATCACCTTTTATGTAAGTAATGTTTGAAGTAGCTGAATACTGTGTAAGAGCTGAAACATCTACAATAATTCCGCCTGATGCTGTAGTTTCATCATAATGTGTAAATGTATCATCACTAGCTCCTTCTCCACGGTCTGTAGTTCCAGCCTCACCATATGGCCTTACATCTAAAAGCAGTCCCTTTCCTGCATAAGTAGAAGTAGTGCCCTCTCCTAAGCCATCACCGGTTACTGATGAAAATTCACCTGACTTTGTAAAGAAACTTAGAAATGCAGGTGTTCCTGTTCCTGTTACGGTATACTGGCCCGTTTCAGCATTTATATTCTCTTCTGATACTGAATAGGTCATACCTCCAAGCTGCACCTGTGTAGGAGTTGCTGTATAGCTTTCAAGGCCCGTCTCACCGTCTACAGTCTTTCTTACAAATACTGACTCGCCTTCTTCATTGTAGACATCTGCAAGCATAACCATATAACTTGTCAGGTTAGGGTCTACACCTTCTGCAGCTCCCTCAGCAACCGTAGGTGCACCATCAATAACTTCACCACTTGGCTGTTTTGCGGCAACAATATACATTTTAGCTGTGTATAACTGTCCAAGGTTGTCATAAAAACTGATAGTTGCAACTTTGCCTTTGGTTACAGCGCCACCATCTTCCCATGCATTTGTCAGTACAAGGTCGTCATCTTCTTTATTAATATTGCCCTGCATCCTTACATGGGATGTAGGTTCTGGCTCATAGTAAAGGTTTTCTGGCGACATAACTGTCATATCCCTTACAACATCCCTGTTTACAGTACCATCATCATCTGCAAGCCATCCCTGTACTGTAGCGTTATTTGTTGTACAGTAGAGTGTACCATTTGTATCAACATTAAGTGCACCTGACTTTGTAAAGTAATTAGCACCGCCTGATTTTACAATTAAGAAGCCATCACCATTAATAGCGATATCAAGTGCCCTGTTTGTTGAGGAAGTACCGCCCTGCTCTGTAATATTTGTTGTAATTGATGCTACTGTTGAGCCAAGGCCTATCTGCTTTGCATTGCTTCCTGCTGCACTTGTTGCAGCATCAGGACCTGTAGCAGGAGATGTGGTCTGGTAGAAAGTGTCTGCAAAGTTCGCAGAACTTGCTTTAAAACCTACTGTGTTTACGTTTGAAATGTTATTACCTATAACATCCATT
>DKXQ01000258.1:3118-25053 GCA_002493085.1 Lachnoclostridium sp. UBA7122 | reverse complement strand
AACTTATCTGCCATTCAAAGTTTTACGCTTCCTTGTGAGGTCCAGCGTTAAGTATTCACACAAATTTTGTTGGCATTAATAATATCAGCTTATTACTGCTCCATCTATGTTAGTAAAAATAGAGCCATCTGAATCACCTACTGCAGTGATTACTGTATTATTTTTTACATTGACGATAAATGCCATATCATCAACCATAACCAAAGACTCTCGGATTCCCTTCTCACGTGCCTTCGTTGTACCATTTTCCAGACGTTCCATCNNATGTTATTACCTATAACATCCATTCTTGTCTGGTGTGTCTTAAGTCCTGCAACACCAGAGTAAAGTGATCTCATCATAATTAAATTTCCTCCTTAATATTAACGGAATACTTTAAACTTATCTGCCATTCAAAGTTTTGCGCTTCCTTGTGAGGTCCAGCGCCATATATCCGCAAAGATTAAACTGGCATTAACTGTGTCAGCCTATTACTGCACCGTCTATATTTGTAAAAATAGAGCCGTCAGAATCACCTACAGCAGTAATTACTGTATTATTTTTTACATTCACGATAAATGCCATATCGTCAACCATCACCAAAGACTCCCGGATTCCTTTCTCACGTGCCTTCGTAGTACTATTTTCCAGACGTTCCATCTGCTCCGCAGACAGGTTAATATTTCTCGTAGCAAGCCTCTGGTTAGCATGCTTGGAGAATTTCAAGCCATTGGTCTTTTCAGACTGCTTGCTGTCCAGTATTTCTTTAAATGAAAGCTCCGGTCCTGGTGAATTAAAAGTATTAGCCTTCTGGCTGCTTAAAAGCCTGCTTGCCATCTGGTCTATTGTTGAATAATTTTCATTAAGCTTATTCATATACCATTCACCTCGTTCCCAAAAGCTTTTATACTGTCTTTTCTGTACCTGTAGTGCTGCCAGATTCTGGCTTATCTGTACTGTCTTTATCTGTTACTGCATCGTCTATCTCACCGGCAACAGGATTGTTTGTCTTGATACCCTTTATCTCAAGTGTTACATCTTCAACACTTATTGTCTTATTAGGGTCGTCAAATACAAAAGCAATATTATATGTACCAGCATCAAAACCTGCAAATGTCCTCTTGTCGATTGTTATTGTATTATCCTCATACTTTACATATTTGGAATTAATAGTTTTTGTCTCACCCTTTTCATTGACAATGCCTATTCCTATGCTGTATGCCTGGTATTCGTCTTCACCAAGTTTTACATCTGTTATTATTACAGGCTGCGGGTCATGGTGCAGGTATGTTATATCCTGTTTCTTTACCGATGGCATCTTCTGCTGGAGCACATACATCTCATCCCTTACTTCGACAATATCGTCATATGAGTATTCAGCCCCGTCTATTGTAACATATGCTTCACCATTTTTCATAGTTACAAGGTCAACAACACCTTCAGCAGTCTGTGTATGGCCATGTTCACTGTGTTCTACATATACATACTTGCCTACAAGCCCAAATGCTGATGTATGCTGTGTTACATCCATCATATTCTGCATATACTCAAGCTCTGTAAACTGCGCAAGCTGTGCTACATACTCTGTATTGTCTGTAGGATCTAACGGGTCCTGGTACTTCATCTGTGTTACAAGAAGCATAAGAAAATCATCTTTGCCAAGCTTTGAACCTACATTTCTCTCTTTTTTTTGTGAGGATTCAGATATATCTACCTTTCCATCCGTCACGGGTGCCATTAAATCTGAAGATTCCATTTATAATCCTCCTTTCCATTAATATGCAGTTCAGGCTGTAAAGTCAATGCTGCTTCCAAGTCCTGGACCTGCCTGGCTGCTTTTATTCTGTACTGTGTCTGTTGCAATGTCACCATCTCCAGAAGAGTCTTCAAAGCTGAACCTGAAACGCTTACCGTTTCCTCTTCCAAATTCTTTCTGGTCATGTGCATCTGCCTGGCTGCTCTGTGAAAATGCAAAGTCTGATACTTCAACTTCCACTGCATCAACTTTAAGGCTTCTGCTTTCAAGTGCTTCCCTCAGATTGTACATCTGGCTCTGCAGTGCTTCCTTTGCCTCCTCTGTCTGTACTGTGAAGTTAGCTGTCATAACCCCATGGTTTGATGAAACTGAGATTAAAACTTTGCCAAGGCTTTCAGGATTGAGCTGCATCTGCATGCTTGTTGTCTCTTTGCCAAGGGTAACTTTAATCTGTTCTACTACCTGGTTTACTATGTCTATCATCTGCTGCATATTAGCCTGCTGTGGTACTGTTTCACCAGCCACATCTGCTACTGCCTGGCTTAAATTTTGCAAAAAGCCTGCTGTACCATTAAATATCTCATTATGTACAGGAGTCCTTGTCTCTGTCTGTGTGTTCTCTGCCAGTGTACTATCTGTCTGGCTGCCTGTATCCTGGTTAAAACTGTCTGGCTGCCCTGCATTGCTATCTGTGTTTACAGACTGGTTCTCCCTGCCGGCAGGAAGCCCGCTGTCCCCTGAAACACTGCTGTCTGTCTGTTTTGCAGGTATATCTGTGGCAGCTGTTTCTTTTGCGGCTGCAGATACAGTTTCTGTTCCTGCTGTCTGCCTTAATCCTGCTGCCATGCCCTCATCGTCTGCATATTCAACTACAACTGGCACACTGTTCTCTGTCTGTCCTGCACCAGACTGCATATCTGTATTCTGTGGCGTTCCTGCTGTGACATCATCTGCTGCCACGCTTTTATCTGCTACGTTTTCCAGAACCTGTATGAACTCTTCCCTGGACATTCCTGTCACAGCTTCCCAGCTGGTATCTGCCAGGGCATCTGAAATATCATTAAATTGTGACATCATATATTCATTAGTCAGTAAATCTGTGGTATCAGATGAGCCATTCAGCATTAAAACGAGTTTTGCAAGATTAGCTGTGTCAAGCAGGTCTGTTTCTGACAGTCCAAGGGCTGACAGCGCACTGTTTAACATTTCATCATCTATGCCTGTGGCATCCTTTATGATATCCCTTATCATCTGGTTTACTGCAGTTATAACTTCATTAAAAACTGCTTCCTCTTCTGTAATAGGTTCATCTGTAACAGCTGCCTGGGCATCTCCATCTGTCTTAACTGTACCGTCAGTTGTGGCACTGCTGTCTGTCTGTTGTGTATCCTGGGCTGCATCTGTCTGGGATACTGTACCATTCTGGACTGTGTCCTGGTTTGTGCTTTCCTCTGTCTGTTGTGGCGTATCTGTTTTTAACTGCTGTCTGGATGGCTGGGACTGCGCAGCATTTGCCTTAAACTGTGTGTTGTCTGTCTGGGACTGGACTGCTGGTCCTCTGGAGCTGTCTCCAAGAAAGCTGTCAAAAGATGCACCTGCCGTCTTTGCTGTCCTGCCTGGCTTTGCACTTTTCAGGGAATCTGCAGGAAACGCTTTAGATACAAGCGCTGTTGCACTTATTTCCTTCATAAGTTTCCACCTCCTTATAAAAATAATATATATATGTAAACAACTGTCTGTATGCTGCAGACGCTGTTAACACCATGTCAGATCATCCTGCCATAGACATTTTTTTAGTAATCTGTGCAGCGAACCCGCTGTCTAATTCCTGTATAATCGCTGCTGCCTGTTTTTCACTCATATTGTCAAGGATTGCACATACAAGGTCTAAGTCATGTGTCATCTCCGAAAGCACTGTTGCCGCCTTTGCAGGTTCTGCATTGGAATAAAGCGTGGCAATCTTTTTTGCCTGTTGCTGGTTCTGGAGTTCCTGTACTACCTGGTTGTAAATCCTTTCTGCATTTTCTGGCTGGATTGATGCATAGTACTTCTCGTACTCTGAAATATCAGGCGCATTGTCATTAAAAACTACTTTTTCGTCAAACTCTGCGACCCGCTTGTCAAAATCATCCTGTTCTTTTTTGTACTTCTGCAGGTTTTTAATTTCAGCTTCAAGCTGTGCAATATAGTCAGAGTTAGCATTTGCTGTGCCACCCTGTGATTCAAGCTGGCTTTCCAGTGCTTTTATTCTCTCATTGGCAGACCTAAGGGTATTATACTGGTAGTTGTCTTCTTCTGCCTGCATAGCTTCAGAAGGTTCTGGAAGTATCTTATTAACCACTGGCACATCCTTTAATACCGGATAGAGCATGTTACTTCCAATACCTCCAACATCAAGCTTTATAAGAAAGCCAAAAACTGCAAGCCAGATTAAAATAATAACTAACGCAATAAGTGCAGTAACTAGCCTGCTTCCACCGCTTTCATTCCCTTTTGCTGCTTTGCTTTTTTTTGCCATTGTACTTAACCCTCGCTTTCCCCGGCGCTCCGGAACCTGAAACTTACAAGCTGGTCAATTTCTTTCTGTTCCTGTGCATTAATCTCTGCTTTAAACTCTTCAAATGCCTTTTCCTTTAACTTTTCATATATCTTTCTTTCTTTCATGGCATTGTCCAGCTTTTCGCGCGCCCTGGCAACTACTTCTTCCTGCTTTCTTATAACTGCAGTCTGGAGTCTTATATTGTATTTTAAATTTTCTACACTGTCTTCAAGCCTCTTTATGCTTAATACAACAAGCCTGTCACTTAAGGATTCAAATAACTGCTGTTCAAAACCGCTTTTTCTTCTTTCAAGCAGTAAAAGCTTGTGCTCTTCTTCCCGAAGCTTCATAATCTCTATGCCATATTCTGCTTTAGCCTGGTCTTCAAGCTTCATCTTTATAGATAATATGCTTTCCAGTTTGAAAATAAACTTTGCCATATTAAAAATCCCAAACTTCCTGTTGCCGGTATTTACTCAAAAATAGCTTCCAGTTTACTAACTGTATCTTCAAACCCGGCTTTTTCATATACATCCTGCATTAAGAATTCATTCACTGCATCTATTTTAGAAAGCGCATAGTCAATATTTTTATTAGAGCCAGGCTTATAAGCCCCTATATTTACTAAGTCCTCTGCTTCAGCATATGTTGCAAGCACATTGTTTAAGATACCGCTTGCCTTTTTATGTTCTTTTGCAACTATACTGCTCATTACACGGGAAATGCTCTGAAGCACATCTATTGCCGGATAGTGGTTTTTCTGTGCTATCTTTCTGTCAAGCACAATATGCCCATCCAGTATGCTTCTTGCAGTATCTGTAATCGGCTCATTAAAATCATCACCATCGACAAGTACTGTATAGAGTCCTGTAACTGAACCTTTATCAGAACATCCCGCCCTTTCCAGAAGCTTTGGCATCTCTGAATACACACTTGGCGGATACCCTCTTGAGACAGGCGGCTCTCCTGATGCAAGACCTATTTCCCTCTGTGCCATTGAAAAACGTGTAAGCGAGTCCATCATAAGAAGCACATCTTTTCCCTGGTCCCTGAAATATTCTGCTATGGCTGTTGCTGTCATCGCTGCTTTTTTGCGGATAAGGGCCGGCTTGTCAGAAGTGGCCACTACTACAACTGACCGCTTCATGCCTTCTGGTCCTAAATCCCTTTCTATAAACTCCCTTACTTCCCTGCCACGCTCTCCTATAAGTGCTATAACATTTATATCGGCTCTTGTGTTTCTTGCAAACATACCCATAAGTGTACTTTTGCCAACCCCGCTTCCTGCAAATATGCCGATACGCTGTCCTTTGCCAACAGTGATAAGGCCATCAACCGCTTTTACACCTAATGGAAGCACTTCATCTATTATCTTTCTTTTCAGCGGGTCAGGCGGCTCTGCCTCAACTGGATACGCTGTTTTTATATCTATGCTGCTGCCATCTATAGGATAACCAAGGCCATCTAAAGTCCTGCCTAAAAGTTCCTGTCCCACAGGAACTTTTAATGGTGCATTAGTATTTTCAACCCTGCTCCCAAAGCCTACACCCTCTGTCTGGCCATATGGCATAAGCAGCACCCTGTCATCACGGAAACCCACTACTTCAGCATTGATAATGTGGTTTGTGTCTTTTGTAATAATATGGCACAAATCATTAAGCCTTGCAGCCGGACCAGTTGATTCCACAGTAAGCCCTACGACTTTTGCCACTTTTCCAAGGCGTTTTTCATATGACTGCTCCAGGAGCATGTTATATTTTGACATATCAATGTTATGCATATGAATCCCACCCACTTTCCTATATTTTTTAATACCTTCCGCACATGCCACCTCTTTCTGGTATAGCAGATATTACTGCTGACGGCTACATTGTAATCATCTTTATCTGTTTGCGGAGGTTGTCAAGCTGTGCATCAAGACTGCAGTCAACAATTTTATTGTCAGTCTCTATTATGCACTGGTTTGACACAAGTCCCACATCTTCTATTATCTCAAATTCTGTCCCTTCTTTTATGCCTTTCATAAGTTCATTGCGTTTTGATGATACAACTGCTATATCATCCCTTGAAACACGCAGCACTATCCTGTTTGTCTTTTCAAGATTTTTAAGGGCTTTATTTATAAGATGTACTATAACATCTTTTTTATTTTCACATATAACACCTGTAAGCTTTTCTACAAGCCCTGCTATAATAGATGCAAAATGTGGTTCAAGTTCTTTTTCCTGTGCTTCGAGCTTTCTTAATCTGTTGTTATAATCCTCTGCCAGTGCTTTCCGTTTTTCTTCAAGAAGCACAGCTCCCTGTTTTTTTCCTTCTTCAATGCCCTGTGCAAGGCCTGCCTCATACGCCTGGTTTCTAATATTTTCTGCGGCAATATTGGCTTTTGCAATTATTTCATCAGCCTGTGCCTGTGCTTCATTAAGGATTTCCCCGCTCATTATTTCAGTTTCTTCTGAAAGCTTCTGCCGCTCTTCATCAAGGACATCTTCCATGCTTATAATATTCATGCCCTCTGTAAACTGGCCATCACTGGCATCCCCTGCTATGTCAGAAAGCTGCCTGAACTGGAAAGCCCCAGGCTCTCCCTCCATGCCAGGCTGTGAATATATCCCAGGTATAAATTCTTCTATGCGGCTGTCTGAATCAATTATGCACTTTTCGCCTTCATTTACATTCGTGAAATAGACAGATTTTATAAGATTAGACAACTATCTCGTCACCTCCGCCTCTTGATATAATAATCTCAGCTGAGTCTTCGAGTTTACGTATGATATTTACAATTTTTTGCTGTGCCTCTTCAACATCTTTAAGACGCACAGGTCCCATAAAGTCCATATCTTCCTTTATCATTGTAGCAAGACGCTTTGAAAGGTTATGGAATATAAGGTTTTGTACTTCTTCATTAGAGCCTTTAAGCGCAACTGCAAGTTCATTATTATCTACTTCACGCAGTACACGCTGCACAGACCTGTCGTCGAGTGAAAGAATATCCTCGAATACGAACATCTTCTTGCGGATTTCATCTGCAAGTTCAGGGTCTTCGATTTCAAGGCTTTCCATAATATGCTTCTCTGTACCACGGTCTACCGTATTCAGGATATCTACGATAGAATCCACACCACCGACAATTGTGTAATCCTGGTTTACAAGAGAAGAAAGCTTCTGTTCCAATACTTTTTCCACCTCTTTTATTACGTCTGGGGAAGTCCTGTCCATCTGTGCTATGCGCTTTGCAACATCTGTCTGCTTCTCTGGTGCAAGTGCTGAGACGATAGCTGCTGCCTGGCCTGATGACAGATATGACAATATCAGTGCAATCGTCTGAGGATGCTCATCCTGTATAAAGTTAAGAAGCTGTGAAGCATCCGTCTTGCGTACAAACTCAAATGGCCTTACCTGCAGTGATGCAGTAAGCTTGCCGATAACATCTTTTGCACGTTCTGCGCCAAGTGCTTTTTCCAGCAAATCTTTGGCATATGTAATGCCGCCTTCAGCAATATACTGCTGTGCAAGGCAGACTTCATAAAATTCATCTAATATTGAATCTTTAACTGATGGAGATACACTTCTTGTATTGGCAATTTCAAGCGTAAGCTGCTCTATTTCATCTTCTTTTAAATGTTTAAATACATTGGCAGATTTATCAGGTCCCAGGGCAATAAGCAGTATTGCTGCTTTTTGCACACCAGTAATGCTTTCCTTAGCCATGTTTGTCCCCGCTTTCTTTTTTTTTAATCCCAGTCTTCATTCAGCCAGTTTCTCAAAAGCTGTGCCACAGCTTCTGGGTTTTCATCAACAAACTTCTCTATCATCTTTCTTGTCTCAGACTTTTCACTGAACTCAATATCATCAAGTGACTGGTTCTCTTTCGTTGTAGCTAAAAGCTGTTCCACTGAAAGTTCCGGCTCCTCGTCCTCTGTTACCCTTAAAGGTGCTGTGCCACGGAGTACAACAAATATAAGCAGCGCAATAATAAGCACCGCAAGGATTATCATAAGGTAATCTGATATTCCCCTTGAAGTCTCTACCTTTTCTACAAACTTTGGCACGTCATATGTTACAATATTTATGTTTTCTGTGTTTATGCCTGTTGCTGCTGAAATAAGGTCAAGCACCCTGTCTTCTACTTCTGTAGCTACTGGTGCATCATTCTGTGCAATAAATTCTTCAAATGTCATGTTGTCCAGAGTGCCATCATTTTCAAGACGTTCCTCATCATATATAACAAACCGTGTTGCCACTATTCCGATTGAAGAATCACCAATCTGCACTGTGGGCTTTTCTTGTTTAATATTTTCAATAGTTTCATTAGTAAGAAGACCTGTAAGCTTTTCAACATCTATTGTAGATGATGTATCCTTGCCATAGTTGAATACATAGTCTGTATCATCATTATTAGACTGTGTGCCTGGTTCTCCTGCTACACCTGTAGCCCCTTGTGATGAATATGTATAAAGGTTGGTAGGATAACCATACTCCCTTCCATCAGCAACTGAATATGTCTTGCTAAGGGAATCAACTTTTCTCATATCAAACTGTATTCCCTGTGTACCAACTTCTATATCATCAAAATTACATTTTAAAAGCAGTTTACGTACATTCTCGGCCATTGTGTTCCGAAGCTTGTCAACATATTCTGAACTGCCGCCTACAAGTGTACCGCCAAGACCATCATCAAGTGCACCATTGAAAATGGCATTGCCATCAAAGTCGTTGATAATTACATGCCCTGTATCTGTGCCAACTGCATTGGCAAGCCAGTATGCAAGCGCCTCAGCCATTTCGGAAGTAACCACATCCCTGTTGGAATCTGCAACTTTAATCATCGCTGTAATAGATGTTGCAGTACTGTCTGAATCTTCAAGAACTTTATATGATGTCTCCGGGACATCTATAAATATATTGGCATCATCTATAAATGAATATTTTATAATACTCTGTTTAATCTGGGACTGTAATGCAAGTATTCTCTTCTGGCTCTTTTCATTTTCTGTAGTAGACATTGAATTGTCAAATGCTTTATCCCATGTATAACCTCTGTCAACAAGACCATTGTCACTCATAGTATACAGTGCATTGGTCATATCACCATCTTTTACATAAAGTGTCAGGCCATTGTCAGATGCTTTATATTTTATGCCTGCATCGTTAAGTGCAGTAACCATTGCATTGGCATCATCAAGATTTTCAAACGTCTGGAACTGTGTCCATTTTGGTCTGGAAATAAACCATGCAGCCAGCCCTATCAACAAAAGCACTGCACATATTACAGATATTATTATAGTTTTTTGTTTACCTGTGTATCTGCCCCAAAACTCCTTAAACTTGTTTGGAATCTCCTTAATTCTCTCTTGCATAATCCGGCTCCCCTAATAACGGTTATATATTTTTATTCTATATCTGGAGATTCATAATCTCCTTATATGCGCTTATAAAGGCATCCCTGACTGCAACTGTATACTGGAGCGACACATTTGCTTTTTGCTGTGCTATCTGAAGGTCATGTATGCTGTCTGTTTCCCCAAGGGCAAACTTTATCTCTTCTTCTTCTGCTGCATTGCTATATGCATTTGCTTCCTGTATCATATTTACAGCTGAATCAAATACTGTTGAAAAAGCGCTTTTTTCTTCTGTACCAGTTATTAAAGGGTCACTGCCATCTGCAAAAACAGATGTAACTTTAGGCATCTGCGCCTGAAAATAACTGTCAAAATCCACACCTGAAACCAATGAATCCATATCTATCCTCCATCTCTATTTTTTATTTTGTAAAACTGGTATACAAATAACAGATTATGACCTGCCTATGTCAAGTGCCTTAAGCGACATATTTTTTGATGCATTAAACGCTGTTACATTGGCTTCATAAGAGCGGCTTGCATCAATCATGTCAGTCATTTCCGTAACTGTATTTACATTGGGATAAAGGACATATCCTTTTTCATTGGCATCTGGATGGGATGGGTCATACACAAGACGTCCTTCAGTTTCATTATCTTCAAAAATTCTTGATATCTTGACACCCTTGCCTATATACCCTGTGGCATTAATAAGGGCGTCGTCAAAAGAAATGTATGACTTTTCTTCAAATATTACCGACTTTCTCATATATGTATCACCATTGCCGTCCCTTGTCGTATTGACATTGGCAATGTTTTGTGAAATAATGTCCAGCCTTGTTCTCTGTGCTGTCATACCCGTAGCACATATATCCATAGCAGAAAAAACACTCATAATTTACTACCCTCCTGTCAGCTTGTCTTCAAAACACTTTTAAGCCTTGTAAACTCCTGTGTAATGGAATCAAGCATTGTATAATACTTCATCTGGTTTTTAGCAAGCTCAACATTTTCTGTATCAATATCAACATTATTTCCGTCAAGCCTGTAGTCAGCCTGCCCATAATCT
This sequence comes from Lachnoclostridium sp. UBA7122, assembly GCA_002493085.1. Lineage (GTDB taxonomy): Bacteria > Bacillota > Clostridia > Lachnospirales > Lachnospiraceae > Butyribacter. The sequence continues at coordinate 14,368 of DKXQ01000258.1, read as the reverse complement.
GTATAAGTTGTGCCTGTAAGCGCCTCTAAATCAACCCCTGCAATTTCGTCATCAAGTGAACTTCCACCAGCTACTGCAGCTTGCAGATACACTTCAAAACTGACATCTTTACGCTTGTATCCAGGCGTATCCACATTTGCAATATTATTAGATATGGCGGCATTTCTCATCCAGCCGGCATCACATGCCTTTTCAAGTACATTAATATAGTTAAATGCTCCTGTCGATACCATATAGTATTTCTCCTCTCCACCTTATTCAATAATGCCACCAGTATTGCTGCAGCAGATTAAGCCAGCCTGCATCTGTGCAGGACACTGGTGGCCGTGCCAGATGCAAAATTATATCTTATAATAAATTACATCTGACATACATCTAAATAGGTAATAATATATAATTTTTCACGCATACCACCCCATGCTATAATCATACACATTTAATTATAAATACATTGACGAAAAATTACAAGAGTAAAAATCATATTTTTCACAAATTCACCTGATAATGTAACAAAATCACCTTTTAACGTCATGTAATCACGCTGTTTTCTTTCTTTTGGAATGTTATGGCATACAAAACCCGTTTTCTGGCATGGCTTTTATAAAGCCGCACTGGTTATCCATACATGCAATTTTATTACCTTTTTCAACCATAGGCCCGCCACAGGCAGGGCACTTTTCTGTTGAAGGCTTCTGCCATGACATAAAGTCACAGCCAGGATATCCGGAACATCCATAATAGCGTCTGCCCTTCTTGGTTTTCTTTATAACTATATCCTGCCCGCACTTCGGACATGCCACACCAGCCTTCTCATAATATGGCTTAGTATTACGGCAGTCAGGAAATCCGGGACATGCGAGGAATTTGCCATGTGGCCCGAACTTGACTACCATATTTTTTCCACATTCTTCACAAATTACATCTGTAACTTCATCCTCTATTTTTACTTCTTCAAGTTCTTTTTGTGCAACAGAAACAGCTTCATGCAAATCTGGATAGAAGTTTTCCACCACTGTCTTCCAGCGGACAGAACCATCTTCAACCCTGTCAAGAAGCCCTTCCATATATGCTGTAAAGTTTACATCTACAATACTTGCAAATGATTTTTTCATAATGCTGTTAACTACTTCCCCAAGTTCTGTTATATATAGATTCTTCTGTTCTTTTGCAACATAATGCCTGTTAATAATTGTTGAAATAGTAGGTGCATATGTGCTTGGACGGCCTATGCCAAGTTCTTCAAGTGTTTTGACAAGGGCAGCTTCTGTAAAGTGTGCCGGCGGCTGTGTAAAGTGCTGTTTCTTTTCAAGCCTGTCTAAATCCATAGCAGTGTCTTTGACAAGTTTTTTTGGCAGGTTTTTCTTTTCCATTTTATCATCTTCTGTCTGGTAGATACTTAAATACCCCTGGAACACTATTTTAGAAGAAGCAGCCGTAAACCTGTATTTATCTGAATCTATCTTTACAGATGTAGTTTCATATTTTGCAGGAGCCATCTGGCTTGCCATAAACCTTTTCCATATAAGCTGGTAAAGCCTGAAGTGGTCCCTTGGCAGTGAGTCTTTTACCTGTGCGGGTGTCAGTCCTATATATGCAGGCCTTATTGCTTCGTGTGCATCCTGTATCTTTTTGCCAGCTTTCTTTTTGGCTGCACTACCACTTGCAAGATACTCCTTGCCATAGTTTTCTTCTATATATTCTGCTGCACTTTTCTGTGCTTCCTCTGAGATACGTGTTGAATCTGTACGCAGATATGTTATAAGCCCTATAGTTCCATGCCCCTTAATTTTCTGTCCTTCATAAAGCCCCTGTGCAATCCTCATAGTCTTTTGTGTTGCAAAATTAAGGCTTCTTGCTGCCTCCTGCTGGAGCGTGCTTGTAGTAAATGGCAAAGGGCTTTTTTTAGTGCGGTTTGAAACTTTGACATCAGAAATTTTAAACTTTGATTTCTTTGCTTCGGATATTATCTTTTCTGCCTGTTCCCTGGATTCTATAGATATTTTTTTATCCAATGTTCCATAAAAGTCTGCTATAACCGGCTTTTTATCACCTTCAGGTATAAATTCACCTGAAAGTGTCCAGTATTCCCTTGGTATAAATGCATTTATCTCTTCTTCCCTGTCAGCTATTATCCTGAGTGCAACAGACTGTACACGTCCTGCACTTAAACCTCTCTTTACTTTAGCCCAGAGTACCGGGCTTATCTGGTATCCAACCATCCTGTCTAAGACCCTTCTTGCCTGCTGTGCATCTACAAGATCCATGTCTATTGCACGTGCATTTTTAAATGACTGCTGGACTGCATTTTTCGTAATTTCATTAAATGTTACACGGCTGGTATTTTTTCCATCCAGCTTAAGCGCTTTTAACAAATGCCATGAGATAGCTTCCCCCTCCCGGTCCGGGTCAGTTGCAAGATATACCCTGTCAGCTTTTTTTACTTCTTTACGGAGTTTTGCAAGAAGCTCACCCTTTCCGCGTATTGTAATATATTTAGGTTCAAAACCATTCTCAATGTCTATACCTAGCTGGCTTTTTGGCAAATCCCTTACATGTCCATTAGATGCAACAACTTCATAAGAACTGCCTAAAAACTTTTTTATCGTTGTTGCCTTTGATGGAGATTCCACAATTACAAGATTCCTTGCCATGCTGCTTCCTTCCTTTCAATCTGGTATAACTTATATTTTTAGTGCATAGTAGTTATTACCTGCCATGCATACTAAATGCTTTAATTCCAGGCCTATAAGCACTTCCATGGTCTTTTTAATATCAAGTCCCGACTTCGCAGCTATCTCTGACACATGGGCAGGATTCAAGCCCAGATTAGCATACACTATTTTTTCTTTCAATGCAAGATTAACATTTATTTTTTCTTTTCTGTCTTTTATGCTGCAATCATAAAATACGCCAAGCGCATCCATTATATCATTTATATTTGTCACCAGTGCAGCACCATCTTTTATAAGCTGGTTGCTTCCATAATATAACTTATTGCCAATATCTCCGGGCACAACTAATATATCCTTGCCCTGTTCTGCGCCATATGCTGCTGTTATAAGCGAACCACTTTTTTCACCTGCTTCAATTACAAGTATACAATCTGAAATTCCACTTATTATTCTGTTGCGCATAGGAAAATTCCCAGCAACAGGCGGCATGCCTGGAGGATACTCCGAAATTATGCCGCCATTCTCCTGTATAAGCATATATGTTTCTATATTTTGTCTTGGATAACATATATCTACACCACATCCCATTACAGCAAATGTCCTGTTCCCGGCTATTGACAGCGAACCTTTTTGTGCACTGGCATCAACTCCTCTTGCAAGCCCGCTGGCCACCTGTACGCCATTTTCTGCAAGCTGCCTTCCCATCTGGCTGGCAATAACACTGCCACTGTAAGACACATTTCTTGCACCAACTACAGCTACTGACTTTTTACTGTTATCAGGAAGAGAACCTTTATAAAAAAGACAATAAGGAGCATTATAAATATTGTACAGTTTTTCTGGATAAATATCATGTCCTTTATAAGTAAACTGTATGCCCTTTGAAAGCATTTTCCCATAACTTTCCTGTATAGCTGCCTTGTCCCTCCCTGATACAATGCCTGCGATATCCTTTGTGCCTATGCTGCGGACTTTTGAAAGCAGTTCTTTAGATGCGCCAAAAATTTCCTCTTCACTTCCAAAATATTCAAGAAGCCTGCCTCTTTTAACACTGCCTATGCCATTTATGCATGACAGCCAGTATACATAATGTATATGTTCTAATTCCATAGCTATGCCTGCCCCTCTCCCCAGTATTTGCTGTTAATGCTTCTGTAACATACAGCCTCTGCAATATGGCTTTTTTCTATAAGGCTTTTTTGTTCTATATCAGCTATAGTACGTCCCGCCTTTAAAATCTTATGGTAAGCCCTTATGCTAAATGACATTCCCTCTGAAATACATTCCAGGAAATCTTTTGCTTCAGGTGCCAGAGTGCAGTATTTTTTAATGTCTGATGGGGTAAGACAGGAATTAAAACTGAAATTTTCATTTTTATATCTGTCTTTTTGTATTTCCTGTGTCTGTAAAACACGCTTCCTGATTTCTTCTGATGTACTGTTTCTTTTTTTATGGCAGTCTTTAATATCATTATCAAGGTAAATTTCATTAAGTTTAAGCTGGACTGTTTCTGTGCATATGTCAATCCTGTCAAGAAGTGGCGTGCTTATCCTGCCAAGATAGCTTTTCACCTGCAAAGGCGTGCATGTACACTTCTTTCTGTCTGGATAAAAGCCGCACCGGCATGGGTTCATCGCTGCTACAAGCATACATTTTGCAGGATAGCGGCAGCTTCCGTCAAGTCTTGACACATTTACCCAGCCATCTTCAAGCGGCTGGCGCAGCACTTCTAATGTCTGCCTGTTAAATTCTGGCAGTTCATCAAGAAATAATACACCACCTGATGCAAGGCTTATCTCGCCAGGCTTCGGGTATCTGCCTCCACCAGCAAGTGCAGCCTGTGTAACTGTGTGGTGTGGTGCCCTGTAAGGCCTGTCTGTAATTACAGGCATATCTTTTGTAAGGAGGCCTGATACACTGTATACTTTTGATACCTCCATACACTCATCAGGCTGCATCTTTGGCATAATGCCTGCAATTCTTTTTGCAATCATGGTCTTGCCAGTTCCAGGCGGTCCTATTATAAGAAAATTGTGCATGCCTGATACTGCCACCTCAGCAGCACGGCATGCCACATCCTGCCCTGTAATGCTGGCAAAATCAGGAATTAAAGTACTTTGTGTATTGCCCGTTTTGCCTGGCATGCCGCCCTCTGCCCTTACTGCATATCTTTCAGGATGTGTGCTGTTTAAGATACTGACAGCTTCATTAAGGCTGTCCACTCCTATAATATCTGTCCCATCTGCAAACATTGCTTCTTCTACATTATCTTTTGGGACAAGACAGTATCTTATGCCGTTTTCACAAGCTGTAGAAACCATAGGCAGTACACCATTCACAGACTTAAGTTTTCCATCAAAACCCAGTTCACCTATAAGCACAGCCTTATGTAAAAGTTCCCTGTTAATAATGCCAAGCGCTGAAAGAATTGCAACAGCAACTGCAAGGTCATAGCATGTCCCATCTTTGCGTATGCCGGCAGGTGACAGGTTTATAGTAATTTTTTTAGGTGGGATTTTAAAACCACTGTTTTTTAAGGCTATCCGCACACGTTCCCTTGCCTCTTTTACTTCTGATGACAGGCATCCTACAAGCAAAAAACATGGAAGGCCATCTGATACATCTGCTTCAGCATGTATAATACAGCCTTCTATGCCTTGTATAACTGCTGAATAAGCTTCACTATACATAATAATCCTTTCCACTCATACAGCATACTGCTCCCTGCGCCATAATACCACATATGTGATATTAAGTCAAATACCTGACAGGGGCAGACTTTTTGTCTGCCCCTGCAATTTCTACGTATCAAGTATTTTTTTAATCTCCTCAATAAATGTGCCAACGTCGTTAAATTCACGGTAAATTGATGCAAATCTTATATACGCAACTGCATCAACTTCTTTAAGTCCGTTCATGACAAGTTCTCCAATATAACTGCTAGGTATCTCCTTTCCTTCCTGTGCAAATATAACAGCTTCAACTCTGTCAACAAGTGACTTCATATCATCTGCTGATACTTGTCTTTTATGGCACGAACGCACTATTCCCTGCTCAATCTTCTGTCTGTCATAAGGCTCTCTTGTCAAATCTTTTTTAATTACAATCAAAGGAACCGCCTCTACTTTTTCATAAGTAGTAAAACGCTTGTGGCACTGGTCGCAATGCCTTCTGCGTCTTATTGATGTATTATCATCTGCCGGACGGGAATCAATGACTCTTGTATCATCTGTTCCGCAAAAAGGACACTTCATGGTTTACCCACCTTTCACTCTGGTATTTTTTTTATAATAACCTATAAATATCCTCTTTGCAAGCTTATAAAGCTTAATGTACCTGCATTTTTGCCATAATATTGCTCTATTCAAATTTGCATTTCTGCAGGCATTTATCAATCTCAACTTCTACAAGAATAACATCTGTTCCAATTCTTTTAACACATTCGTATGGAATAATATATTCGTGGTCACGTCCCAGTATTCCGAATATTTTACATGGCCCTGGAATAATCAGGCTGCAGATCCGCCCTGTTTTTACGTCAAAATCTACATCGCAGACATTTCCAAGCCTTTCCCCGTCACAGACATTTATTACTTCCTTTTCACGAAGCTCACATACCCTCATCCAATCCTCCAGGCCAGAAACTGCCACTACAGCAGTTCTCTTTCCCCGATACTCTATATAATATATGTGCCCCTATCCCAGATAATTCCTCATTGAACGTAAAGCCTTCTTTTCCAGGCGGCTTACTTGTGCCTGTGAAATATTTATTTCCTCTGCCACCTCCATCTGCGTCTTTCCTTCAAAATATCTCATATTAATAATCTTGTGTTCCCTTTCGGACAGACGGTTTACCGCTGCTTTTAATGATATTTCCTCTATCCAGTTATCTTCTTTGTTTTTTTTATCGCTTATCTGGTCCATAATATAAAGGGTATCACCACTTTCTGCGTACACTGGTTCATATAGTGACACTGGGCTCTGGATTGCATCAAGTGCATAGACAATATCCTCCGGTGCCACATCTAATTTCTCTGCAATTTCCTCAACTGTAGGCTCTTTATCACTTTTCTTCATCATCAGTTCTTTAGTATAAATAGCCTTGTACGCTGTATCACGTATAGAACGGCTTACACGGATGCTGTTATTATCACGCAGGTACCGCCTGATTTCACCGATTATCATTGGTACAGCATAAGTAGAAAACTTAACATTTAATGTCACATCAAAATGGTCTATTGCCTTCATAAGCCCTATACAGCCTATCTGGAATAAATCATCAATATTTTCACCTGAATTTGAAAATCTCTGTATTATACTTAAAACAAGCCTGAGATTGCCCTTAATAAAATCCTCTCTTGCTTTTTTGTCTCCTTTTTGTATTTTTTCAAAAAGCTCCTTCTTTTCTTCATCTGTAAGGAGTGGTAACTTCGCTGTGTTTACACCACAGATTTCTACTTTATATATTGCCATGTTTATCCTCCATACTGTGACTAAGCTATATAAAGTAGGATTTACCAAAAAACAGATCTTATTCCATTTTCATTATTTCCTTTTTAAGTCTTTTCATAATCTTTTTCTCAAGTCTTGATATGTACGACTGGGAAATGCCCATAATGTCAGCAACCTCTTTTTGTGTGCGCTCTTTGCCGTCCTGGGTATTTATCCCAAATCTCATCTCTATTATTACCCTTTCACGTTCACTTAACTTGTCAAGGGCCATTCTTAAAAGCCTCCTGTCAACTTCATCTTCAAGATTTTTAGAAATAACATTTTCATCAGTTCCAAGTATATCAGAAAGCAGCAGTTCATTACCATCCCAGTCCACATTTAAAGGTTCGTCTATTGACACTTCAAGTTTAATCTTGCTGTTTCTTCTTAAGTACATTAATATTTCATTTTCTATGCATCTTGAAGCATATGTAGCCAGTTTTATATTCTTTAACGGGTTAAATGTGTTTATAGCTTTTATAAGCCCGATTGTGCCTATAGAAATCAGGTCTTCAACACCAACCCCGGTATTATCAAATTTCTTAGCTATATATACCACAAGACGCAGGTTGTGCTCTATAAGGCTGCTCCTTGCCGCCTGGTCTTCAGAACTGCCAAGTTTATCTAGTATTTCTCTCTCTTCATCTATAGTAAATGGAGCTGGAAGTATCTCAGCACCTCCTATATAGTGGATATCGCCACTATTATGCGGCCAGAATAACCCCCGGAACTCCGGCATCATTCTGAACTGGAACCTGTTTGACATTGATATCTTAAGCATTGTATCCTCCTTCTGCCATAGGCTGGTTATTTAAAATAATCTGTATTTCTTTATCTGTGCAAATGTTGTCACTTACCGCAGCCAAAAAATTTTTTCTGGTACTCCCGTCCTGGAATTTTAATATATCAAGCCTGTATGCTTCAAGCATGCCATCACCGCCTATTGAATGATATGGTATTAAAAGCGGGGCTGCATTTTTTGAAAGTCCTGCCCAATCTGATAAATCCTTTGAAATCACAGCTACTGGTTCCCCGGTATATGGACTTACAAGATGGTTGCCTGTATCATAGAGTGCTTTTATTTCCTGTTTTTTTCCGTTGTGCACCAGTGTAGCATTGACTATGCTTCTGCGTTTTAAATCCTGTTTTGCAATAGAAACCCTTAAAAAGCGGAATAATAAAAAAAGCATAAAAACTGATAAAAGCAAAAATGCCAGAGAAAAACTTTTCCATGCAAATATTTCTTTTAACATAAAAACCATTCCTGCTGTAAACGCTGACAAACATATATAAGTAACAAATCCCGTGAAAAATTTTCTAAAATTTTCTGGCCTGTATGCCTGCCAGGTTAAAAATACCAGTTCCGTCATTGCAAAAAAGGTTTTTGGAATTTTAAAACCACAATCTGCCAGATATGTAACAACCACTGAAAATATAGCACAGACTGCAGACAGAAGCGCCCACCTTTTATTATGGACAGGTTCATGTATCCACCATGCTGTTATATACAGTAAAAACCAGTTCATAATGAAATTAAGAATGAAATATAAATCTGCATAAAAACAGACTGCCATACCATGCCTTCTTTCTTATCAGAAACCGCCAGGAGCCGCTGCATTATTTTGTCTGGATTGTTACCTGCTTAACCAAGTATACATAAAAACCAGTACGAAGAATGTCAAAGTATAGCATACAAAAAGAAAAGTCATACTCTGTCTTCCGGCAAAGTATGACTTTTTTCTGCTTTTTTGCTAATTATGACAATGATGTATCCTGGTATAAGACAGCTGCGCTTGTACTTAAAATAACACCATCTTTATTTATAGTCTTTATAGAAAATGCATTTGTCTCATCATCATATATCTCCTCATCTGTATCTGTAGTTTCATCATCCATAACTAAATCCCCGCTGCTGGCCACTCTCAGATGCCTGTTGTCAATCCACTCTGTATCAAGTGCATCACCATTAAAGTAAGCCACTGAATATGGTGTAAAGCCAGTCCCTGTTACAATATACCCTTCTTTATCTTTTTTAACATCTTTTATCACAACTTCTTCAATGCCCATCTGCAAATCAGAAGCCACAAATGGCACTATTCCGTTATATGCATAGTTCTCTCCATATAAAAGGTCATATGAAAGCATAGAAAGCCCTTCAAGGTAATCTGCAGAAGAATCTTTCTGCTGGTGGTACTTTGTAATAATCCCTTCATGTATGCCAAGCTGGCCTAATATATATGGATATAACTGGTATGCAGCCAAATCCCTGTCATGTCTGCCAAGCCCAAAGTTATTCCATGTAACATATTGTGTCTGGTATAAATCATAATTCTTAAGCTGGCCACTTTCTAATTCAAGGCTTGGAAGATGGTCACCATAAAGCACAAGAACTGTTTTTTCATCACGCTTTTCAAGCTGCTTTATAAGACGGCCTATCATATTGTCAACTTCTGCAATCTGGTTTACATAATAAGTATATTGTGATTCCATCCCCTCTGGTGCGCCCATAACAGATATTGGATATTTTTTATCTGTGGCAATATCATATTTACCATGGCTTTGTACCGTAATGCCAAATGTAAAATCCGGACCTTTTGTTGAATCAAGAGTCTTTATTATCTCATCAGCAAGTATGCCATCATTGGCCCAGCCATTGTCATTCTCAGTAATGCCATTCATATATTCCATAGAAGTAAATGTATCAAATCCAAGGCTTGAAAATACAATATTCCTTCCATAAAATGTTGCATCATTATTATGGACACTGTGGCTCTTGTAACCAAGATTTGCAAGGTCATTACAGATACTTTCAGATGCCACACTTTTTAAAATAGTTTTATATGGATATTCACATACGCCAAAATCGTGCTGGCGCATGCCTGTAAGCACCTCAAATTCAGTATTTACAGTACCAGCGCCTACTGTTGGCACTGTTATAAGCCCGCCAGAATAGTCTTTCTGCAGTGAATGGAACACAGGCAGCGGGTCTTTACTGCATTTAAGCCCTTTTACATAATTAACATCAAAAAATGATTCAAGCTGTATAAATACTATATTAGGTCTTTTATCACCAGCAATGCTGCTTTCTGGCTCTTCTAAATCTTCTGTTAAAGCTTTAACTGTTTCTTCACTGTAACTGTCTGGCTTTGCTATGCCGGCATCCAACAGGCTGTTTGTAAAACAGTATACAAAACCATAATTTTCATATGCTTCTGAAATATTAGTGTAATTAGTAGAAAGTGCCTGCACTGAACTGCTTGAACTTTTTATAAATACAATTACAAATGCAATTATAATAACTGGCACACATGAAAAAATTATGCGCTTATGGTTTCTATACCTGTGGTATGGCGCTTTTTTATAAAGGCACGCCATCAGAAAAACTATAAGACATAGCGCAACTATTAGCACTGCAATATTAAAAGTGCTGAAATAGTGGCCTGAAACACTTATTGCACTTTTAATAAGCATAAAATCAACCGCTGAAAACGGAGTGACCCTGAAATGCAGTATTATATAATTAACTATTCCAAATAAAAGCCAGACCGCTGAAACAGAAACAAATGCAAATATTTCCCTCTTAAAAAACAGTGCAAACGACAAGGTAAGAAGTATTATTAATACATTAAAACAGAATAACAGCGGGCTTTCCACCATATATCCCAGGCCTGACAGCAAAGACTTCCGGTTAAGCGATTCTATCACCAGTCCAAGAAGCAGTGCTGATGCAAGATAAACCATAATATGCCTGATTATTCCACGTCTATCCCTTATATCCAACATATATCACCTCATTAATATGCTAATTGATAGTTGTATCTGCTGCCAGATTTTCATTGACCATTATAACACGTATCAAAAAAAATTAAAGTCTAAAAACGCTGGAATATTCTTAAAGTTTTTTTAAGAGGATATCGTTTCTTTATGTGGCTCTTTATGTGGCTCTGGCAATTTCAAAATTTTTCCAGCCGGCAGCCCGCTTTCGCTTAGACGAAGCACGCAGTGGTGCATAAAGCCCTAAAAAACAGGGCTTAAACACCAGCGGCTTCATATAGCTGCCTTTTGGAAAAATCTTTGAAATTTGCCA
>DKXQ01000258.1:2395-2845 GCA_002493085.1 Lachnoclostridium sp. UBA7122 | reverse complement strand
GAAAAATCTTTGAAATTTGCCAGAATACTATAATCTTTGGGGAAATCTAGTAGAAAACATTTGCTTTTATTTTAATTATTTCTTCTGCTGCCATAATCTTTATAATTTTATATCCTGTTCCCTCATTGTTATTATACATTATAAGATAATATACAGCCGCTCCAGAAGCTGTATTATCTGTCATGCCAGTAACAGAACCAAGTGTAACACCTTTCACGCCATTCACAGCCACTGCTGTAAAGACAGCTTTCTTTCCGTTCTCATTACACTTGATAGTAATCTTTCCCGTAGTCTTCTTATTATTCTTCAATTAAAAACATTCAAAAAAATAGTGCAACTCTGCCTGTGCATAGGAAAATTTATATATTGTGAAATTTTTTAAATAAAATATAGTATGCAATATACATTTGTTTTTTACTGAAAGCTATACAAAGAGTAAATTCTCTGGCA
>DKXQ01000258.1:1671-2055 GCA_002493085.1 Lachnoclostridium sp. UBA7122 | reverse complement strand
GTTTTGTCAGATTTTATGCACCACATTTACCATATTTTTACAAATAATTCCCCGGATAAAGTTACAACACCAATCACACAAAAAATAGTGTGAAAATGACAAATAATATGTTATAATCATATTGGTTATATGGCTTTTAAGCCATACCAGCATACAGCAGCCCAGGAGATAACCAGTCAGAATGGGCAGCTAGTGCTGCAAGTAAATAGGCGGAGGGAAACAGTGAATTTAAAACGTAAAAAAAACAAAATGGATCAGGGAGTTTCCCTTCTTGTTTCCATAATAGTAATCTTTTGTACTCTGGGCGTGGTTGTGTTCCTGGTGTCACAGAAAATATCTGCCGGGATGTCTGCATCGGCAATTCAGAACCTGAGCGAGAGCCTG
>DKXQ01000258.1:0-1375 GCA_002493085.1 Lachnoclostridium sp. UBA7122 | reverse complement strand
ATTCAGAACCTGAGCGAGAGCCTGGATTTGATTGAGAGTACCATTGAAGCAATTTTAAACAAAGAGGCGGAATTCCAACGGCTGATAGCACAGGAAATCGCAATGGTGGAAAATAAGGAAGAGTATATCCGTTCTTGTGAGAAAAACCGCACAATGGCGAAGCTATCGCTGGTCCGTGCTGGAAAGACAAAGGGTATTTCCAACACAGGCGGAGTTTTTGATGCGCAGGAACTTGATTTTTCAGCAGGGGGTACCATCGATGGGCTTGAAGTTTCCGAGTCCTATGTGAATTATATGGGAACATGGGCATATACCATAAAGTGTCCTGTCATACAGGAGGGGCGCAGGGAGGCATCGTTTTATATTGAGTATGTCTATGATTCGCTTGATGATTCGCTGCCGAACAGCTTTTATAACGGCAAGGCAATGCTCTACATAATGGATGCTAAGAGCGAGCGGCTTGTGCTAAAGCCAAAAGGCATGGGCGAGCGCAGTGCAGGACATCTGAATCTGGAGGACTTTTTCAGGGCGAATGACATTTTAGAAAAAGATTTGCTTGTAGAGGTGTTTGAGAGTGTACGCACAGGAAAAAATATGATGTTTTACCATGATATCCGTGGGAAAAGTTCACTTATTTATATGTGGTCAGTGAACGGTGGCACACTTTATCTGATTGGATATGTGCCAGTTGAGGCAATCCAGCAGGAGGGGCGCACAGTCAATCAAAATATTTTCATCGTTGTTACAGTGATGCTTGTAGCATTTTTCCTATGCTGTCTGCTGTACTACCTGAACCAGCGGCAGCAGAATAAAATCCGCATGGAGCGGGAAAAGGAGAGGGAAATCCATAACAGGCAGCTGGCGGAGGCGCTGCAGGCAGCGCAGGCTGCAAGCAATTCCAAGACAATGTTTCTCTCAAATATGTCACATGATATCCGCACACCGATGAATGCGGTTCTGGGGTTTGCAGCCCTGCTTGAAAAAGACGCAGAAAATTCTGAGAAGGTGCGTGAGTACACGAAAAAGATTATGTCATCAGGGCAGCATTTACTGGGACTGATTAACGACATTCTGGATGTTTCCAAGATTGAGAGCGGGAAAGTTGTGCTTGCGATTGAAGAATTTACTTTAAATGATTTAGTATCTTCTGTGGATGCAATTATCAGTCCGATGGCAGCAGCAAAAGAACAGGCGTTCCATGTCGAAGTGACAAATATTGCACATGAATATTTGCTTGGTGATGAAACACGGATTAACCAGATTTTAATCAATCTGCTTTCCAATGCCGTGAAATATACGCAAAACGGGGGTAATATCTGGTTCCGCATTATCGGGTTAAAGCAGCGTTCAAGCCCAATGTCATTTAGTTAAGCGT
>DKXQ01000039.1 GCA_002493085.1 Lachnoclostridium sp. UBA7122 | reverse complement strand
TGACAAAACCAGATTTAAGCACCATTGCGTGCTCCAATTACAATAACAAAAACGGAGATGTAATCTATTATGGAAGAAATATTTATCAATACAAAGGATAATTATAAGCTGTGCCTGCATATTTTTGAAACTGGCAATGCAAAGGGCTATATACAGCTTATACACGGAATGGAAGAACACCAGGAGCGGTATGAAGAATTTATAAGCATATTAAATAAAGCAGGTTACACAGTTATTTCATCTGATTTGCGTGGTCATGGATACAGTGCACCAGTGCTTGGTTTTTTTAAAGAAAAAAATGGATATAAGTACCTTCTGTCAGACCAGAAGAGAATAACTGCTTACATAAAAAAGAGGTTTAATACTGGCAAGGTTATTATTTTTGCACATTCTATGGGTACTATTATTGCAAGGAATCTTTTACAGACACAGTCTGGCAGCTATGAAAAAGTTATTTTATCAGGATACCCATGCAGTCCTGGAAAGCTGGTTCTGGCGTTTGGAATGGCTTTAACGGACATTATTGCAAAAACCAAAGGTCCTGGCTACCATTCAGTCCTTGTGGAATATCTTTCTATTGGAAGTTTTAACAGGACAATAACTAATCCCAAGACATCACTTGACTGGATAAGCTATAATGAAGAAAATGTAAATGCTTATATTACTGACCCATACTGCGGCCACGGATTTAAAGTTTCTGCATTTAATGATTTATTCCATTTATCCTGGAATATGACAGAAACCAGACGTTATAAAAATGTCAATAAAAAGCTGCCAATACTTGCCATAAGGGGTGAGGACGACCCATCAACAGGATTTGAAAAGGGCAGCAGGGCAAGTATAAATACATTAAAAGCAGCAGGATTTAAAAATATCAGACACATAAAGTATCCTGATATGCGCCATGAAATTTTAAATGAAACGGGCAGAAGAAATGTATATAAAGACATTTTAAACTTTTTAAACCTCCCATCACTTTAGTGACAGGAGGTAAAAGTTTTTATAAAATCATGCTGATAGCATCTTTCCACCCTTTCTTTTTCTTTTCCCTTAATCCAGATGCCATTGCTGGTTTGTATACTTTGCGTTCTGTTGTTTCAACAATTTGTTTATCATATAGCCCAAGTGCAATCCCTGCCACATATGCTGCGCCCATTCCAGACATTTCTTCTGTCTGCGGCACACTGACATCTGTATCCAGCAAGTCACTCTGGAACTGCATAAGATATGCATTTCCAGACGGGCCTCCATCTACCCTGAGTTCTTTTACTTTGCCTTCTGTGTCCTTTGCAAATGTTTCTACTATATCTGCTATCTGGTATGCGATGCTTTCTACTGCTGCCCGCACGATTTCTTTGCGTCCTGTTGTTCTTGTAATTCCACATAAGAGCCCTTTTGCCTGGCTGTTCCAGTATGGTGCACCAAGCCCGGTAAATGCTGGAATAAAGTAAAGTGAGTCGTCCTGTACTGCCATGCGGCTTAATTCTTCTGTTTCTTTTGGACTGTTTATCAGCCGCACTTCATCTTTGAGCCATGTAATTGCTGCTCCTGTATAATTAATATTGCCCTCTAATACATAGCTGGCTTCATTGCCAAGTTTCCATGCAAGAGAAGTTACAACACCGCTTTTACTTTGGACAGGAGAGGTTCCTGTATTCATCATAATAGAAGAACCTGTTCCATATGTTGCTTTGGCCATCCCTGGATGTATACATCCCTGGCCAAACAGCGCAGCATGGGAATCTCCAAGCACTCCATGAATTGGTACTGGTTCCGGCAAAAGCCCCTCAAAGTCTGTCATTCCAAAATGGCTGTCAGAGTCACAAACTTCTGGCAGATATTCCGGTGACAGTCCAAATGCTTCACATAATTCTTTGTCCCATCTGAGATTAAATATATCAAATAACTGGGTTCTGGAAGCATTGGAATAGTCTGTTTTATAAGATGCTCCGCCAGTGAGCTTATAGACCAGCCAAGTGTCGACAGTTCCCATTCCAAGCCTGCCTTCTTTTGCTATCTGGCCTGCGCCTTCCACATTAGCCATAAGCCATGCAAGTTTTGACGCTGGAAAATATGGCGACAGTTTAAGTCCTGTTTTTTGCTGGATAAATTCTACATTTCTGGACGCTTCTATTTTATCACATATCTTCTGTGAACGGGAACACTGCCACACTACTGCATCTGCAAGTGGCTTTCCTGTCTGCATGTCCCAGATAAGGGCAGTTTCACGCTGGTTGCTGATTCCAATGCCTGCAATCTGTGCTGAATCAATCCGTAGTTCCCCTTCCTGCGTGTTAGTAATCAGTTGTCTTACTACACGCAGTGTATTCTGGTAAATCTCTTCCGGGTCATGGGAAACCCATCCTGCTTCATTTACAATCTGGCGGTGCGCCAGGTCCTCACGGCAGAGCAACTGTCCGTTTTCATCAAATAAAAGTGCCTTTGTTCCCTGTGTACTCTGGTCAATGCCTATAATATATCTTTTGCTGGTATTCTGGTTATACATATTATTTCCCCACAATTCTGCCTTACCATCTGTTAAATTTAACAGTCACGCAAGTGCCTCACGCACCTTTTTTGCAATTCCTTCTGGATTTAGTCTATAGTAATCAAATACTTCTTTGGATGTGCCTGTAATAACTGGTGCATCAGGCAGTGACATGCTGACTACTTTCTTTGGGCAGTATTCTCCAACTACCTGTGCAACCATAGAGCCTAATCCTCCAAAAGGTGAATGTTCTTCTACAGTTACAACTACTTTTGCTTTTTCTGCTTCTCTGATTATGGTTTCTTTATCCAGTGGTTTAACACAGTACATATCTACAACTGTAGTACAAATTCCCTCCTCTGACAGGATTCTTGCAGCATCCTTTGCAGGTTTTACCATTTCACCACAGGCGGTTATAACTGCATCCACATTGTCTGTATTTTCTGCCCCATTAACTACAACTGTAGCACGGTCCAGTTCAAATGGTATATCTTTGCCAGCTTTTTCATATTCTTCATATACTGGCTCTACTGCATTTCTGCCAACACGGATATAGGCAGGTTTTTTATCTTCTAATAAAGCTTCTGTGAGTTTTTTAGCCTGTAAATGGTCACTTGGCAGATATACACGCATATTTGGAATTGCGCTCATAGCTGCAATGTCCTGTGCAGAATGGTGGCTCATTCCAAGTGCACCATAACTGACACCGCCGCTTATGCCGATTAATTTTACATTAGTATCTGAGTATGCCACATCAACCTTACACTGTTCATAGCTTCTTGCAGACAGGAAACACGCCGGGGATACTGCATAAGCTTTCTTTCCGCATTTTGCAAGTCCTGCAGCAATGCTTACAAGGTTCTGTTCTGCAATGCCAGTCTCTACAAACTGTTCTGGATAACTATCTGCAAATGGTGTCATAGAGCCGCTTCCCCTTGAATCGCTGCACAATACAACAACACTTTTATCTTCCTTTGCAGCCTCCACCAGCACCTCACAAATCATCTGTTTATTTGCTATACTTCCCATTATGCTAATGCCTCCTCTCTTGCTTTCAAATCACTCATTATCTGTGCATATTCTTCATCTGAAGGAACTTTATGGTGCCAGTCTGCCTTGTTCTCCATAACAGAAGAGCCTTTGCCCTTAACTGTATTTGCAATTAAAACTGTAGGTTTTCCTTTTACTGTCTTTGCTTCTTCAAAAGCAGCATGAAGCTGGCTGGTGTCATTGCCATCTTCTACATCAATTACATGCCATCCAAAGCTTCTAAATCTTTCATGCAGGCTATCATGTGCCATCACCTCTTCTGTACCGCCAGAAATCTGGAGCCGGTTGCGGTCTACAACTGCACAGAGATTGTCAAGTTTGTAGTGGCTGGCTGCCATTGCGCCTTCCCACACAGAACCTTCTGCCAGTTCGCCATCACCCATAACAGTATAAACCCGGTAACTGCTGCCATCCATCTTCCCAGCCTTTGCCATTCCAACACAGACTGGAAGCCCATGTCCAAGAGAGCCTGAATTCATCTCAATGCCAGGCAGTTTATTATTTGGATGGCCTATAAACTTTGAACCGAATTTACTAAACGTGCTGTGCAGCTCCTCCTTGCTGAAAAATCCCTTTTCGGCCAGCACAGAGTAATATGCTTCTACAGAGTGGCCTTTACTCATTACAAAAAAGTCTCTTTCAGGAGAATCCATATTTTCAGGGCTTATGTTCATCTGGTCAAAATAAAGTTCTGTAAGAATTTCCATTACACTCATATCCCCGCCGATATGCCCGGCCTTTCCTGCCCGGACTAAGTCTACAGTATCCTGGCGCAGCTTATATGCCAATGCTTTCAAGTTCATAATAATTATCCTTTCTTTTTTTATTTATATGATGTTTCTTTATAACTAAGAGTATGCCATGCCATATCACTCACCCCGGAGATAAGCTTTTACTTCTTCCTCAACAGGGTCATACAGGTCTGGTTTAACTCCAATATACTTACATGCTTCATACAATACTGGAACAATATCTTTGTGGATTCCAACACAATGGTGGATATATGGTCCTTCTACAATCTTTGCTTCAAGGCGTTTTATATTGTCTACTTCTACCCAGAGATATGTCCCTATGCCCTTTGGCCCGTCTACACCTTTTGCATTGCCAAGAAGCAGCGAATATTCCCCATTATCACCATCAAAACGGCAAAGTGTAACCTTTCCATGCTTTGCTTCTGCTGTCAGGCTTCCTGGATGGTCAAATGCAAGTGGATAAGTAAGCACTGGTTTATTCTGTGCTACAGATACCGGCCACGGGCCACAGTGCTGCAATAATTCCCCATTTTCAATATCTGGATGACGGATTGTCCAGTCTGCAAAGAATGTCCTTGTATCTCCCATGCCGGCTGCCTCAGCTATAAGTGCTGTTACAGCTCCGTGGATATCTGTTTCACAGACCACTGGTATTCCTTTTTCATTAAGAATTGCATTGGCAGCACATGGCATAATTCCAATCTCAGTCTGTAATGCATTCCAGCACTGTATGGCAACTGCCTGGCAGCCATATCCAAGAGCCAGCTCTTCCATCGCAACTGCAAGTGCTGCAACACTTTCAACCTCATTATCTTTAATTGCTACCTCCATCGTTTCATGTATATGGGCAGCCATATCTGCCAGCCTGCTTTTTTCTGCCTTAACTTCTTTAATCTTGCATACAAGCTCTGTCATTGGCACTGGTGAAAGCTGTATATTAAACTTCTCAAGCAGCTCACCCTCATTGCACATAGTTGTCCAGAAATCAAATGGGCGTGTAGAAATCTGAAGTATCCGGATATTTTTAAAAGTTTTTACCACATTGCATACTGCAAGAAAATCTTTAAGCCCTCTTTCAAATACAGGGTCATCCAGCCTGCAGTTTGTCATATATGTAAACGGCACCTGGAATCTCCTTAGTACTTTGCCAGTTGCAAAAAGCCCGCACTGTGTATCCCTTAACCTGACACCGTTTTCATCTGGACGCTCATCCAGCGGTCCCCACAGTAACACTGGCACACCCAGTTCCTTAGCAAGCCTTGCACAGACATACTCTGTTCCAAAATTACAGTGTGGCAAAAACAGTCCATCAATGCCCTCTTTTTTAAATTTTGCTGCAATCTTTTTCACATCATTGTCATCATACAAAAGGCCCTCTTCATTAATATCATCAATATCAACAAAGTCTGTTCCCAGTTCTTTTAACCTGTCTGCAGTCAGGCCACGGTACTTAACTGCATCTGGTGCACTAAAAATACTTCTTCTTGTAGGCGCATAGCCAAGCTTTATATTTGCCATAATCTTCCTCCTCTAAATCCTTGTTGCTATAACTGCCATGCCCTCTTTTCCAGGCATCTTAAGCTTTGTTTTTCCGCTTGCTCTTTCAACTAATGTTTCTCTTGTCATATTCCATGTATCAATCATTTCAATTTTGTATGTGTACTCCTCTGGCAGATTTATGCTTGTAATTGCCACACATTGCTGTGCATAATATTTCAAATATACATCCTCACCGGCATGTCCATTATATACAGCCGACTTCCATTCCAGATTTGCTGCATCTACTGGCGGATTAGATGAAAATATCTTCTGGAATATTTCCTTGCCCTGTTCCAGGTCTATGCCCAGTGCTGCATCGCTTTCTTCATTGGAAGATGGTTCCTGCCATTGTTCAAGCGCTGATGGCAGGCTATAAATAATGTCTTTCAGATATGCAATTCTTTCTGTACTCTTGCCTTTTAGCTTACCGCCACGTGCCCACCATAAAATTTCATCATCGGAGTAAAATGTCTCTCCATGGGTTGCATATGCTCCCTTTGCACAAGCTTTCCAGAAACGGTTTGTCATCTCTTTGCCGGAAATATTGCCCCACTCATGCTGGATATCACCTTCATAACAACACTCATCAAATACAACTGGCTTTTTAAACTGTTCCATCCATCTGTCTGTCATATGCATTGCAATCGTCTGTACACAACAGTGTGTAATATCTGGTCTTGCAAAATCATAAAAAACAATACAGTTATGGTTGCTGAGCAGATGGCTGTAAGGGTCATTTTTTACAATAAACTGCTCTATATCATACCACTCTTCCATCTTTCTTGAGAAAACAACATCATATTCATTAGCAATGCTCCACCAGATATATGGTACTGCTGAAAGCCTGCGCAGCAGATAGTCCAGATAAACAAGATTATCCTCCATACACATATCCCTGAATCCCCATCTGTCATATGGATGGAACAGAATCAGGTCTGTTTCTATCCCCATCTCTCCCATTCTGTAGATAATTTTTTCAAAACGCTCCCAATAAGCAAAGCATGGATGGTGTACATCCCAGCTTCCATCTTCTTTCTTCTCAAATGGATAATATTCAGGGTCATTGTGGTTATAATCATAGTCCTTTGGAAATATACAATGGCGTACTTTGTTAAATGGAGCTTTTTCAAGCGAAGCAAGTGTTTCCTCAACCAGTGCATCATCCTGGTGTGCCAGTGCATATACTGTTGTTCCAAATGGATAATAAGGTGTCCCGTCTGCATATGTAAAATGTGTGCCATCTGCCTTTACAATCCCATGCCCTGCAGGTGCCTCACAGACCTCAGTCCCGGAAGCATTAACTACACCACTTATTTTGTAAGTATATGTCCCTGTTTCTGCCGGATAAAACCGCACCTTATATGTTCCGTTTCCTGCATAAAAACCCTTAACAGATGTAGTATTGCCATTGACAAAAAACTCTGCCTGTAAATCCACCTCTGCATGTGAACCCTCTGGCTCTGTTCCTTTAAATTCCAGTTCAAACATTTCATACTGTTTCATTGAATATCCCCCTTCTGGCTTTTATAATTAATGTTTTCCAACGTCTTGCAAAGATTATACTTTATTGTTTTCTAAATCTCACTATATAATTAAGTATTTTCAACTTAATTTTCAACTTAATTAGATTATCTGGTTCTGGCAATTTCTTAAAATGCACAATAATTTAAAACTGGGATAAGAGATTGCAAATGCCCGCAAAACAAGATATAATAAAAATAACATTAACGGAAAGGACAGGGCAAAAACAATGAGCATTACTGCCAAAGAATTAGCTAAAAAACTAGGAATTTCCGCTGCTGCCGTTTCTATGGCCCTGAATAATAAACCAGGCGTAAGCCGCGATACCCGCCAGATGATTCTGGATGCTGCCGAAAGGGAGGGTTATGATTTTTCACGCCTCTCTGCTAAAAACGGGCCTGGCGGAAATATTTATTTTGTTATTTATAAGAAACATGGTGCTGTTGTTGCAGATACTCCGTTTTTTTCCCAGCTTTCTGATGGAATCAGCGTAAGCTGTAAAGAAAATGGCTATAAGATGAATATACGTTATGTATATGACGATGAAGATACAATTAAAAAACAAGTGGAAGATATCCAGTATTCTGACTGCTGTGGAATAATTCTGCTTGGAACAGAGATGGGCATGGAGGACTTCCGGATATTCCAGTCACTTCCACTGCCTGTCGTTTTGTTAGACACTTATTTTGAAACTGTACAGGCTGACTATGTACTGATTAATAATGTACAAGGGGCATATCTTGCCACTTCCTATCTGATAAAACGCACAAGACAGCAGCCAGGATACCTGTGCTCTTCTTATACTATTGGAAACTTCAGGGAACGGGCAGCAGGATTTTACAGCGCAGTACGTGCTAGTGGCATGCCTGCTTCTAAATCAATCGTCCACAGGCTTTCCCCTTCAGTTGAAGGAGCTTTTTCTGATATGATGGAGATACTGGAACAAAAAGAGGAACTGGCACGGTGCTATTTTGCAGATAATGACCTGATTGCTGTTGGTGCAATGCGTGCTTTAAAAGTAAAAGGATACCACATACCTGAAGATATCGCAGTTGCTGGTTTTGACAATATTACATTTAGTAATATCGTAGAACCAAGCCTGACTACAATACATGTTCCAAAAGAGGAAATGGGACGCATAGCTGCCGGACGGCTTATCCAGCTTATAGAAAAAAAGCAGATGGCACCTGTAAAGATAGAAATTTCTACACGTCTTATCAAGCGCCATTCTGCTTAATATATAAAAAATATATATTGTCCTGCTTTTTTATAGTTATTTTAAACGGCATTAGCAGTAAAACTTTCCACGCCTTTTTTTAACCGTTCCAGACCATCATAAAGCCTGTCCCGCGGACATGCAATGTTCATACGCAAAAATCCTTCCCCGGATTTGCCGTACTGGCTGCCCTCAGAAAGATAAAGCCCTGTATTTTTTCTTATATATTTACAAAGTTTCCTGCTGCACTCTGTAATTTTATGACAGTCTAACCACAGCAGATATGTTGCCTCTGAAGGAACTAGCATTATCTGTGGAATATTTTTTTTAATAAACTCTGCTGTACACTGCCTGTTTTCTGAAATATATTCCCTTAAGTTATCAAGCCATGCCTCTCCTTTAGTAAATGCAGCAACTGCTGCCTCTGCTGCAAATACATTTGGTTCTGCCACTTCATCAGTATTTAGCCCACGCCAGACCTTGTGTCGCAAGACCTTATTAGGTACAGATACCGCAGCAGTCTGCAGTCCTGCCAGATTAAATGCTTTTGTCGGTGCAATACAGGTAATACTGTTTTCACGGCATTTTTCTGAAACAGATGCAAATGGTATATAACCAGTTCCAGGCTCTGCCAGGTCACAGTGTATCTCATCAGACACTACAATTACATTGTATTTAAAGCACATCTCACCAATTTTTTCAAGTGTGTCCCTATCCCATATCTTTCCTACAGGATTATGCGGATTGCACAGAATCATCATTGTAGTCTGTGGGTCTGCAAGTTTTTGCTCTAAATCTTCAAAATCAATACTATAACTGCCGCCATCATATCGTAGCTGGTTTTCAAGTACATTTCTGCCATTATTTAAGATGCAGTTAAAGAAAATATTGTACACTGGTGTCTGTATAAGTACATTTTCTGCTGGTGATGCCAGCTTACGCACGATACTGGAAATAGCAGGCACAACACCTGTACAAAAAACCAGCCATTCCCTTTGCATATGGAATCCGTGCCTCTTTTTCCACCAGTCCACATATGCCTGATACCATTCTTCAGGCACAGACGTATATCCAAAAATTCCGTGTTCTGCCCGTTTCATAACCACATCAAGTATTTCTGGCGCTGTCTGGAAGTCCATATCAGCCACCCACATTGGAAGTTCTCCTTCTGGTACATCCCACTTTAAACTTGACGTATTCCTGCGTTCCACTTGTTTGTCAAATATATTTTGCATAATATCACTCCTGTCTGACATTAATTTTACTATTATTATCTTTTATTTACCTGGCGCCCTCTGCACACTATTTCTGTTTTCTCAGGATATATCTTGTCTTTTTCCATAATTAACTCTCCAATTTCATCTGCACGGATAATACCTTCTGCCGGATTTATCACGCTGTCAATCTTTCCAATTACTTCTACATCTACTGTAGAATATTCAAAAGCAAGCGTTGTATTTAAAAGCCTGCAGTTTTTCATTACCAGATTGTTAATATAGCACATGCCCTGGAGGCTTTCTATTGTACAGTTTATAAATGTCAGGTTTTTTGAGTTCCAGCCCAGATACTCACCAGAAATAAATGAATCATAAACTGTTACATTCCTGCTGTTCCAAAATGCATCCTTAGACAGCATCTTTGCATTATGTATTTCTACATCTGTTGCCCCGTCAAAAGGATAATCACCAGCAAGTTCAAAGTCACTGGCTGTCACATTCTGGCTGTTCATAGCAAAATAATCACCTTTTGCCACTACATGCTTCATAACAACCGCTTCACAGTTCCATAGAGTTTCTGCTGCGTTTGGAAGAAATACGTTTGACAGTGACAGCCCATGGCAGTGACGGAAGTTCTTAGGCGCTTCAATCATACAATCACTAATGTCCAGATATTTACTGTACCACACACCAGCACGTGCCATTTCACACCAGACACAGTTCTTTACTAAAATATCCTCACTGTACCAGAGCGGATATTTCCATTTGAACATGCTGTCCTTAATCTCAATGTTACTACATTCTTTTAGCGGTGATTCACCCTCTCCGAATATTGTTTTCTTTATACTTAAATGCTCTTGATTAAACAGAGGTCTCTCTCCTGTAAAATATAACTGGCTGATTTCTTTTTTTATTATATCCATACTTTTGTCTCCTTTTTTACTAATTATTCTTTCACATATCTGTCTGGAATACTACTTATATAGAAAAAGACCAGATAATCATAACTATAAAGCATTATATCTCCTTCTTTCTTTATTTTCAACATTCTGTAAACTATCTCTTTCTTAATTGGAAAACTTTTGTAAAAAAAATGGTAAACAACATATTT
>DKXQ01000037.1 GCA_002493085.1 Lachnoclostridium sp. UBA7122 | reverse complement strand
AAAAACTTGTAAAGTGGTGTAAATTTTTATAAGTTTTATTTAACTATTGTTAACCTCCATGTATATTATGTTTTGTAGAATTACAGTGCCGCCCATACTGTGGGCGGCTAATATATATTATTATAATTTTTACAGTTACAAGTTTATCAGCTTCCTAGAAGATTTGCCAGGGAATTTTGCTGGGACTGCATATTTGCAAGTGCTTTTTCCATAGCAGTAAACTGTTTATAATATCTGTCTTCCATCTCATTAAACTTATCCTGCCATTTAGAAATGTCTTTTTTATAGTCTGAAAGCTGTGAAGCCATTTCTTTATCATTATAAAATGTAAATGCACCACTCATTTTAGTAGAAGACATCTTTTTCTGAAGGTCCTGGTATAAATTATTACTAAGATGGGTAAGAACTTCCATTACTGTATTAGGGTCTTCATCAAGCATTTTTTTCAGAATATTGTCTTCATCTGCATATTCTGAATCATCTTCATCTCCTTTAATGTGAAGAAGACCTCCCTCTGCATAATCACTTGATGTTGAAATACCAATTGAACTTAATGCATATTTCTTGCCATTTGATGCTGTATATGTACCCATCATATTATTTCTAAAAGAAGAAACGATTGAGCTAAGAGTTGTATCACGCCTAAGAAGTGAATCTTTAATCTTAGTTTCCCACTTTTCAACATCTGATTCACTCATTGCTTCTTTTTCTTCATCTGTAAGTACATCATAACCTTTAGCACTGTCAGCACCATAGTATTTATTCATCTCTGTAAGAATAGAATTATATTCTGTTACAAAATCTTTAATTGTATCATATATTGCCGACGTATCATTAGTTACTGATATATTAACTGTTTCGCCTTCCGCTGTTGTACTAAGCACATTAAGTTCAAGACCTGCTACTGATATATTAGTAGTATCACTTGTCATGATTGCACCATTATAAATAATCTGAGTATCTTTAGCACCAACTACAGCCATATCTTCATCATTAGCAGCATTAAAATTGCCATCTTTGTCAGCAGTTTTACCAGGAACATCAATATTACCATCTTTAGTGGTAATATTACCAAGACCAAGTGACTTAAGAGCATTTCCATTACTATTATTTACATCTGGCATTATTGTAGCATACTGATTAACTGCTTTTTCAATTTTTTCGTTAGTATCAAGAGTTCTCAGCATACGGTTATCAAAAGTAAATTTTACATCTTTATATTCTTCAGGATCTAACTTTGCATTACTAACCATATTATCAGTAATGCCATTTTCAATTGCATTTTGAATATCATTCTTAAAAGGTTCAGTTTTAATAAGCTTTTTAGCTTTTTTATCCAAATAATCATTCTTTGCTTTCTCTACGGCTTCGTGATATTCATTGTCTTTATATTCATTTTGGTCTTTTATCATATAGCCGTTTTGTCTTAGATATTTGGCATAATCGTCATCTCCTAGCACCCTATCTGTTGGAAATGATTCTTTTTCTTTTATATCCCTATCCAGATTTTCAGATTCCTGTTTTTTTGCAATTGCAGTATAGAAATCTGTTGCTTTTTGCTTAACATCTTTTTCTGTCTTGTTATTAGCAAGAGTAGTGAGCTGGTCGATAACATCATCAACTTTTTTCTTTCCATTATTTTGCAAACCAGCCAAAAGATTGTCGGCTGTTGTTTTATCAGTGCCTGAAAGACTGTTGTAACCTATAAGGTTCTTTAAGGTTTCTGATACAGCTTTCTGGCTGTTTGGATCAAGTGTACCATCATCAAGTTTATCAGCTGTCATTTCACCTGATGAGATTGTAAATTTATTACCTGCGCCACTTTTATTGGAGCTTATAAAGAATCTCTGCTGTTTTTCATCAAATGAAGCATTAAGTCCCATTCCAGTGAGTTTATCAACAAAGTTCTGTACAGTGGTATTTTCATCCACATCAAGGTAAGATGTCTTAACATTATCACCTTCCCCAGTGGTAATCTTTATCTGTGTATTTTTAGTAAACTGGCTAGTTCCATCTGCACCTATTAAATCTATAAGTTTAGATTTAGAATTAGCTTTTGCTTTTTCTGTAGTATATTCACCTTTGTCGTCTTTAACCCTGACTCCTGCTATCTTACCGCCAGTAACACTCTGTGCAGATGCAATCTGGTTGACTTTAATGGCGTAGTTACCTGTTGCAGCATTTGATGACGCTTTGGCTGTAACTTTTGAAGTATTGGATGATGTTGCTGCTTTTGTCCTGTAGTTGGACTGCATTCTTATTTTTGCAAGTGAACCTTTATAAAAGTCATAGATTTTCGTGTTTAATGAAGACCAGACTTCCTGCTTCCACTCTAATTTTGTCTTTTTGTTTTCTACCTTTGTCTGTTTTGTACGCTGTGCAGACATAAGTGCTGCTACAATGGATTCTGTATTAAGGCCTGAATTAAGACCTGTCATTCTTATTGGCATTGTGACCACTCCTATTCTTTAAGATTTTTTGTCAACTAGTATGCCAGCTACCTCCAGTGTTTTCTTAAGCGCCTCTATTGATTCTTCGGGAGGAGCTTCAAGCACAAGCTCATTAGTTTCTTTGTCGTATACTTTTATTGACACTCTGTTTGTCTCTTCGTCATAATCATACTCGCACCGTGTACGCTGCATTTTTAACTTGGAATTCATGTCGGAAAATGCTGACTTAAGAGTATCTTTAGACAATGCCCTGCTTTTTTCCAAAGCAGTACCATCCTTGTCTTTAGCATTAGCTTGATTAGGATTGTTTCTGTCATCCAGAGTATTTCCCTGTGCTCTGGCTGCTACATTTACAGATGATGAAATATTATCATATTCTGTTGTTTCTTTAACTGGCATTTCTAGTTTTTCAATATTCATTGACATCTAACCACCTCCGTGTGATATTCGTTACTCCTTTACAAAACTTCTGTAAAATCCATGATATTTATAGTATTAAAAATACTATAAATAGTTCATCTTGATTTTATATCGGCATATTTAAACAATTACTTAATATTTCCACTAAACAGATTTTTAAGTGATGCAACATCCACATCTGCCTGTGCTGCCTTTTTATTCTCTTCCTGTATCTGTTCATATATCTCTTTGCGGTATATAGGTACAGATTTTGGTGCATTTATTCCTATCTTTATCTGGTCGCCTTTTATTTCAAGCAGTGTAATTTCAATGTCATTGCCTATAACTATTGACTGGTTTATTTTACGTGCAAGAGCTAACATTTTGTTCCTCCAATCCCAATAAATATTATTGTTTTATTAGCTTATGCTTGATTTCATACTCCGGGCTGTCCAGTATAAGCTGTATTCCTTTCCTTGTGGCTGCGTTTATTATAAGGGGTGCCCTCATATTGACTGATGTTTCTTTGACATCTGCAGGAATTGTTGCCAGAAGAAATATTACCAGGTCTTCTTCAGTGTAACTGCCAATAGGCTTTAACATTTCATCATTTACATGGGGATTATAGTTTTCGTCTGCTTTAAATGGATTGACTATAGGAAATGCAAGTGCTTTTTCATCTATGCTCTGAAGCCATGAGAAGAAAGACCTGCCTTCTGATTCTATATCATAAAGTATTGTGTAATCTTTATAATCTTCAAAGCCTAATATTCCATTGTCAAAATGTACTATTTTTTCATCTCCTATTTCAATCTCCCCAAAATATTTTGTATCAACTTTCATTTGCCACCTCCATAATTAAATGTAATCAAGCAATGAATTGCCAAGTACCCTTGAGGTTATCTGGAGTGATGCCTGGTATAAATTCTCTGCCTGTGTGGCATTGATGTATACGTCTGGCAAATCAACGCCCTCATTTTCTGACATTTTATCTTCTGTATCAAGCCTGTTGTCTAAGAGTTTATCATAAGTAAGCTCTGTTCTCTTGTATCTTGCACCACAGTCTGCAAGTGCAACGTTTAGCTGTTCCTGCACTTTGTCTACCATTGTAATTCCCATACCAAAGGCTTCTGCCATAACGCTTACCCTCAGCTTTTTCTCATCTTCCAGCGCCCTCTTTAAAGAGTTAAGTGTTGCAATCTGTGATTCATCTGTGGAATTGTCTATCATCTTCTTTACTTCATCAAGTTTAATGTCTGTTTCATCTACATATTTGACTGTCTGTTCTATATAGTCAATATTGCGGTATATATCTGTGCTGAAAGCATCCCTCGCCTGTGTGTTTACGTCTATTGTCTGGCTGAAATTGATTTCATAATTTATAGTCTGTTTTTCTGGTTCGGAATAACTAATTGTTTTATTGGTAATTGTATCATGTGACTGTGCTTCAAAATACATCTCTGGGCGCACATCAAACTTATCAAAGTCTGATTTCAGGTATTGGATGGAAATTGATGCCTGTGCTTCTTGTATAGCGGAAAATACATTTTTGCCTACAAGTATTTCACCAGTGTCGTAAAAATAGACAACGTCATCTTCTCCAATATTGCGCACGTCACTGGATTCAGTTGAAAGTTTTGGTTCTGGCTCCAGGGCGGTTTCCTCCCCATCCTGCCCTGTATATGTCATAACAATAGACTGGCCATCTAATGGGTCAAATCCCTCTCCGAAGCTGTCTAATATTGCACAGTCTTTATATGCAAGCTGCAGCCTGTATGATGTGGCAGTAAATGCCTGTGCGGTGATGTATTCCTGCCCGTCTGTAATATCGGCATTATAGGATGCTCCTCCTATAACTGATGTCACATTCCGGAATGAATCATATGAAAAGTTTTCTTTTATTTTGTATTGAAGGTTAGTGGTTACAGATGGAAAAAGCAGTGAAGTATCTGTGCGGTATCCTGAAAACAGATAGCGCCCAGAATAATCCTGGTTTGCTTCGCTCTGGAATATGGACTCTACATTTTTCCTGAGGGTCTGGACTATTGAATTCCTCTGGTCCACTTCTAAATCGTCACAGTTGCCCTGGTTTAAAAGTGCTTTCATTGAATCTAATACTTTACCTGCATTTGTCATGGCACCTTCTGTCATGTCCATCCACTCCATTGCATCCCTTACGTTTCTTTCGGTATACTGCTGGATTTGTGCATATGTTGTCCTGAGTTTAAGTGCACGCACTGCAACTACAGGGTCATCTGAAGGACGCTGTATCTTTTGCTGTGATGTATACTGTTCCTGATATTTCAAAAGTTTATTTTTATTGTTAAGTATATGGCTTTTAGCGCTGTTGGAAAGCATGGTGTTAGTTACTCTCATATTAACCTCCATTCTATATTTTAGACGGATTTAAAGAATTACAATCCCATTTCATTTATAAGTTTATTAAGCACTTCATTCATTACTGATACTACCCTGTATTGTATATTCAGAAGATTTCTTACTTCTATAACCATCTGGCCTTCTTCATCCTCATCTACACCTGCTGTTGAAAGTCTCCTGTTATCAACGGCAGCATTGATATTCTCTGCATTTTTAGCACTTTTTATCATTTTTTCTGAATCCACACCAATTGTAGTAGTTATACTTTGTATAAACTCTATAGGATTGCCCTGTTTAAACATGGTCTTATCGCTCTGTATGGATGCAAGGATAAGTAAATTTTCCGCTTCTTCCTGGCCGCTCTGGTCTATGTTGCCTGTAGTTTCACCCAATGGGTCTCTTGCAGAAGCTGCTAAAAGCTTTCCATCTTTAACCATATCACTGCTAGCTGAAAAGTTAGCTGCAGTCATGTTATAGTATGATGCTTTTTCGTCTGCAGATACAAGTGAATTAAATGAAAATATGCTATTGCTGTCATCTTCTGATACATATATTTCTTCTATTACTTTATCATTATCATTGGTATCAATTATCTGGTAGCATTTGTATTGGATATTTCCTATGATAATCTCTTCTTCCTCATCTTCACCAGCTGGTTTTTCAATAAGGTTATATCCTTTGTCTGCACCATAATCTGATTCAAAGTATTCATCCTGGCTTCCGTTTGTAAAAACTTTGCTGCCATTCAGATAGTAATATCCGTCCTTGCTGTTCTTTAAAAACTCAGTCATATCAAGCTGCTGTGAAGACGTTGTATCTCTAGCCATAAACAGGTCAACACCCTTGTTCCCATACATGTCATAACCCCTGTTCTGCTGCTGGTTAAATGACGCAGAAAATGTCCTGGTAAATTCATTTAACTGTGCCATGTAGTATGGTATGCCGCGGTAATTGACAGAATCGCCTATTGTTGCTATTACAGACCTGTCTTCCCCTGCTGATTCAAGGCTGGTTGTTAAATAAGCCTGGCTCTGTTCAGAAAGTGCATCTGAAAGATTAAATGTATATGTATATGTTCCATCAGCTGCTACTTTGACACTAAACGAATCATATTTAAAGTCAAGATGGTTTACTTTAATTACGCCATCAGTAGCAGGAATATTTAGTTTTGCAATATTGGCGGCTGATTCGCTGTTTGATGGATTTGCTACAATCGTAAATGTATTCTCTTCGGCATTAAATCCTGTAAAATCTGCTTTAAAGTTTTCACCATTATTGCCATCCCTTATATCAAACAGTGCCTGCAGCTGTCCGCCAAGATGGGCGTTTCTTATATCAAAGGCTGTGCCATTGCTCCATACAAGGTCATATAATCCATCTGCATCATTCTGGTTTGCACGTGTTTCAGAAGGAATTAATTCCAGCTTGTTATAATTATTGGTATCTACAAGTATTCCGCCTCCCAGATAAACTATATACTGTGACAGTCCATTGCCATCTGCAGGTGGTTTTTCTAAAACATCAATATCTGCATATGATGAAAGTTCATCAATAAGCAGCGCTCTCTGGTCCCTTAAATCATTGGCCCGGTTGCCAAATACTTCTAGTGTGGCAATCTGTTTTGTAAGTGATGCAATCTGGTCTGCATAAGAATTTATCTGGTTTACGGTTGTATTTATCTGTATATTAAGTTCATTCTGCATCTGTTCAAAACTTCTGGTTGTTTCATTAACATATGTTGCAAGTGTGTCAGCATATCCCATAGCCTCTGTACGTTTTGTAGTATCTCCGGCAGAAGTTATAAGGTCAGTCAGCCTGTTAAAAAAGCTGTTCATGGAATTTGAAATGCCTGCACTTTTACTGTCATTGGAATATACATAGTCTTCCAGGCTTTTCATATAGTATTCCCCTGTACTGTAATAACCATATGTTGCATTGGTTTTGCGGAATTTGTAGTCATAGTATTCATCACGGCTGCTGTGGATGGCTACAGCTTGTGAGCCTGTGCCTATCATGCCAAAAGAAGTGCTTGTTGAGATAGGGCACTTTGTTGTCTGTTCAACCCATTGCTTTGTATACCCTTCTGTCCTGGCGTTTGACACATTATGTGCTGTAACATTGAACTGTGCACTATACGTAGCCATACCCGATGATGCTATGCTTAACCCTAAAAATGTTGATGGCATAATTTAACTTCCTTTCTTTTCTATGTATTTATGTATATCAGGTTACGCCATTCTTTCTATAAGATGCTGTAACATCTGGTCAATGGTGTTTATATATCTGGACGCTGCATTAAATGCATGCTGGTACTGCAAAAGATATACAAGTTCTTCGTCAGTTGCCACGCCAGCCATCTGCTGTCTCTTATCTTCAATACTTTCTACAAGTTTTGTCTGGTCATCCAGCATTGTTTTCCATACATGTCCCTGTGTGGAAAGCCCATCTATCATGCCTTTATAATAATCACTGTATGCATATACAGTGAGCGGGGTATTTGGGTCAAGTACTGCTGACTTTTCATACCATTTTTTAAGCAGTGTATCATATATACCGCCTGGTCCCTGTGAGTACACGCCATTTTCTCCTGCCTGTGGGTTTGACATAACCGGAAGCAGTGAATAATTGGCAAGTATTTTATCATTCATTTCAAGATTCCTGATAGTATACTGTGAGAAGATATTGTCATCCTGTTCTTCATTATATACATAGAGCTTATGCTTTGTAGTTCCATCAGTATCTGTAAATTCCTGTGTAAGTACAGTCCCATCTTCTGCAGTTAATGCACTGTCTAATATTATAACATTGTAGCGTTCTGTTCCTATTCTCTTAAAAAGTTCTTCGCCAATAGTCACTTCATCGTCTGCACCTGTAGGACAGTTTATTACATCAAGTATCCGGTATTTTCCCTCTTCAAGTGTAACATCTATGCCATTAGCATCTACCCCTGTAACACCATCTGTTTCAAAATCAATATTAGGGCAGAATACATCATTCATCATTGTTACCATATCATGTATAAGCTTGTCAAATTGTGATTCTATCTTGGTAAGTATGGAATTGCCTGTGGTATTGTTAAATACTTTTGTATCTTCTTCAAACTGTTTGTATGCTATTTCGTATGCTTCATAATCTTCATTATATGTATCTTCATCAATTGTCCCGTCTTCCTGTTTATAATCTTCCCTCAAAGGCTTTTTTGGGGGTGCTGGAAGGTCTGTATAGTTTGCAAACTTTTTGCCACGTGCCGTAAGTGTTCCATAAAGTGAACCTGTATCAGTCATGTATTTATTGGAGTATGCCTTATCCAGGTTGTATACATCTCCATATCCATTATCCTCCCAGATAACTTTATACATGCCTGTATCTTCTGACAGCCGTTCACACTTCATATGGTAACTGTTGCCTTCTATTACTAAAGGTGCACCACTTACATACACCTGCATTTTTCCGTCAATATCTTCTCTATAAGTAAAATATGTATATTCTGCCAGTTCATCAAGCAAAAGGTTTCTTGCATCCCTGTAGTCATTGGCATTTTGCACACCTGATGCTTCTATCTGTGCAATAATTGTGTTGTATTCTGCGATGCCATCACTTATTTCATTAATCTTATTAACCTGTTTTTCAATTTCATTATTAAGCCCTGTCTGGTAATCTGTCAGTTCTTTATAGACATCATATGCACGGTTTATAAATGATTCTGCACCTGAGATAAAAAGCTTGCGCTGTGCAATGTTACTTGGGTCAGTGGACAGTGACTCTACCTGGCTCCATATATCTGTCAGGGAATATAAAAATTCAATGCCTTCCATCTCCCCAAATATATCTTCTATCTCGTTTTCTGTTTCATACTGTTTGTCATAAAAACTTTGCCGGCTGGCTTCAACCCTGTATTCTTTGTCAAGAAACTGGTCACGTATCTGGCGTATTGAATCAAGCTTTGTTCCAAGACCAATCTGCAATGTGGATTTGTCTGTAACCCTGTATGTCTGGTATGGCATGTCAGCATTGATATTCTGCTGTCTGGTATACCCTGGTGTCTTCGTATTGGCAAGGTTATGTGATGTAGTATTAAGCCCTGACTGCGCAGAACGTATGCCTTGTACACCAACGCCAAAGCTTGTAAGTAAACTTCCCATATTTTAACCGTTACTGAAAACTTATAAAAAATTAATAAATTTTTTAGAACTTATAAAACTTTT
>DKXQ01000116.1 GCA_002493085.1 Lachnoclostridium sp. UBA7122 | reverse complement strand
ATATTTAAGCTTTCATATACCCAGGTAAAGTTATATTATCATAAAAGAGAATTTACTTTACAATATGGGATTTATTGTGTATATTAATTATAGGATGGATCTGTGTGTTAGAGATTATTTCTTTTGTTTCTATAATAAATACTTTAATTTTCAAGAAGTTATACAATTCCTGTTATTGCAGATGCAATGGTAATAATAATTTACATAAAAAAAGAAAGAGGTTAATTATGTCAGAATTGGAGAAAATGTCACTTGTAGAATTGCGTATTGAGGGTAGAAAGCTAGGTGTGAAAAATATAACCACGTATAAGAAGCAGGAACTTCTTGAAAAACTCCTTGAAATGGAAAAAAATGCCAGTACAGATAGTGTAGCTGAAGAAAAAACGGATTCTGACACTGGCAAAAGTAAATCTACAAAAAGTGTGCCTAAGGAAAACAGGACAGAGAACTGGGACAATAAAGCTAAAAGACCTGAACATACTAAAAGTACAACAAGGAATAGTAACATTAATAATAAGAGCAGCAATAATGCTGCAAATACAGAGCAGCAGGCGCAAAGTGACATGGAGCAGCTAGACAGCGGGGAAGTGCGGGAGGGAATCCTTGAAGTTATGCAGGAAGGCTATGGATTTATAAGATGCGACAACTATCTTCCAGGTGATGAAGATGTATATGTTTCACCAGCGCTTATCAGAAAATACCATCTGCGTACAGGTGATATACTTAAAGGCAATGTCAGGGTACGCAACCAGAATGAAAAGTTTGGGGCGCTTCTTTATATCCGTTCTGTAAATGGCATACTGCCAGATAAGATTATACATAGAGTTAAGTTTGAACATCTTACTCCTGTTTTTCCAAATGACAGAATACGTCTTGAAACACAGGGAGGACCAGTATCTATGCGCATGATGGATTTGATATCACCAATTGGCAAAGGGCAGCGTGGAATGATTGTGTCACAGCCAAAGACTGGAAAAACTACTTTATTGAAACAGGTTGCCAAAGCTGTTAAAACCAACTATCCTAAGATGCATCTGATTGTACTGCTGATTGATGAAAGGCCTGAGGAAGTTACTGATATAAAAGAATCCATTGAGGGACATAATGCTGATGTAATATATTCAACATTTGATGAGCTTCCTGATAATCATAAAAGAGTTTCAGAGATGGTTATTGAAAGAGCAAAGCGTCTTGTTGAACATGGGGAAGATGTTATGGTGCTGTTAGACAGCATTACAAGGCTTGCAAGGGCATATAACCTCACTGTACAGCCCAGCGGGCGTACACTGTCAGGTGGTCTTGACCCAGCTGCACTGCATATGCCAAAAAGGTTTTTTGGTGCAGCAAGAAATATGCGTGAAGGCGGCAGTCTTACGATACTTGCAACAGCTCTTGTTGATACAGGAAGCAAAATGGATGATGTTGTATTTGAGGAGTTTAAGGGTACAGGCAATATGGAAATTGTACTTGACAGAAAGCTTTCTGAAAAAAGGGTATTTCCAGCTATTGATTTGCCAAAGTCAAGTACAAGGCGTGATGATTTGCTTCTTACACAGGATGAAATAGAGGCAAATTTCCTTATAAGAAAGGCATTTAACAGTAATAAGACAGAAGAGGCAGTGGAGCGTATTATTGAAACATTTAGAAAGACAAGGAATAACCAGGAATTTGTGCATATGATAAAAAAAGTTAAAATTGTCTAAATTTCAAAAAAAGATTGCATTAGAATATTTTGTATGTTATACTTAGGAAGTTGTGTTTTGATACGTTATTTGCTTTTCATAGTGCATAATATGAGGACATGTACTACGGGATTGCAGAATGGAGGTTATAGTTATGAAAGAAGGAATTCATCCTAATTATTATCAGGCAAAAGTTGTATGTAACTGTGGCAATGAATTTGTAACTGGTTCTACAAAGGAAGAAATCCATGTAGAAATCTGTTCAAAATGTCATTCTTTCTACACAGGACAGCAGAAGACTGTTAAAGCCCGTGGTGCGATTGATAAATTCAATCGTAAATATGGTATCCAGGCTAATTAGAGAATTTAAGGCCGGTTTACCGGCATTGTTAATGGTCACAGCACCCGGCAAACGGATGTTGTGACCATTTTGTTACTTGCCTTTATAATTGAGGAAATGGAGGAAAGTTATGAAGTCATCGGGAATTGGAGGCCAGGCTGTATTAGAAGGCATAATGATGAAGTATAAATCTGATTATTCTGTTGCTGTAAGAAAGCCTGATGGTGAAATAAATGTTATTCATGGCAAGTGTAAAAGTATATCTGAAAAATCAGTGTTTTTCAGGCTGCCTATAATAAGAGGCATAGCTAATTTTACAGAATCTATGGTACTTGGGATGAGGACACTTACATATTCTGCGGATTATTATGAGGAAGAAGAAGCTGGAATGGCAGTTTCTGACAAGGATGGGAAAAAAAATAAAACAGGAAAGTTAGAAACTATATTTGCTGTTGCATTTGCAATTATACTTGCATTAGGCATATTTATGGTTTTGCCGTTTTTTTTATCACAGTTTTTACATACCATAATTGTATTTAAGTCAACTGCTGTACTTGCGGCAATAGAGGGTGTTATACGTATTGTTTTATTTATTGGATATGTGCTGGCTATATCTCTTATGAAAGATATAAAAAGGGTATTTATGTATCATGGTGCAGAGCATAAATCCATAAATTGCGTAGAGAAGGGGCTTGACCTGACTGTGGAAAATATCCGTTCACAGTCAAAGCACCATAAAAGATGTGGTACAAGTTTTCTTTTTATTGTAATGTTTATAAGTATTGTGTGTTTTATGTTTATTTCCTTTGAAAATATATGGCTCCGCATAGTATTCCGTATATTGCTTGTACCTGCCATTGCTGGAATTTCTTATGAATTTATACGTTTTGCGGGCAATACTGATAATAAAATTGTGGCATTTTTAAGCAAGCCTGGCATGCTTATGCAAAGGCTTACAACAAGAGAGCCTGATGATGAAATGATAGAAGTAGCTATTGCTTCAATTGAAGCAATATTTGACTGGAGAGGATACCAGAGACGCCTTGAAGCAATGAAAAACAGGCAGGAAGCAAAAGCAAAGAGTGCAAAAAATGCTGTACGCAAATCACGTGCACAGCTTAAAAAGGAGCTTCTTGAAAGAGAGCGCGAGAATAAACAGCGTGCTGAAGAGCGTGCACGCATACTTAAGGAGATGGAAGAAAAAGAGGCTGAACTTGAAAGAATAGCAGAAGAGGCACAGAGGCGTAAAGAAGCAAGACATACAGCGCCAATGCACAGAGATGTACATGATGAAAATCTAATTGGTCTTGACCATTTTCTTGATAAGGATATAATAAAAGAAGCCAGTGCAACAAAAGAAGATACAGCCAGGGATAATAAAGACCAGCCAAAGAGCAGGACAACGGCTAAAATAATAAATTTTTCAGATTATAAGTAATAATTAAGGAGCTGTCTGGATTGTGTGTTACGAGAATCTTCTTAAAGAAGGAAAAGATATTTTAAAAAGTGCAGGTATAGCTGACTGGCATATAGATGCATGGCTTTTGCTTGAGTATGTTACTTCGATGGAAAGGGCAGAATATTTTTTAAAGAAATCCTGTAATGTTCCAGAAGAAACTGTACAGCGCTATTTTAATCTTATCAGTTTAAGGGCATCCCATATTCCATTGCAGCATATTACTGGCAGACAGGAATTTATGGGGCTGGAATTTATAGTTTCGCCAGATGTGCTTGTGCCAAGACAGGACACAGAGACGCTTGCAGAATATGTGCTTCCACTTGTTAAAGGAAAACATGTCCTTGATATGTGCACAGGTTCGGGATGTCTGGCAATATCACTTATAAAATTAGGGAATCCTGCGCTGTGTAAAGCGGCTGATATTTCAAAAAAGGCTTTAGCAGTTGCCATTGAAAATGCCAGGACTAATAATGCCAGTGCAGAGTTTATCCATAGCGACATGTTCTGCAGTGTATCTGGAAGTTTTGATATTATAGTTTCAAATCCGCCATATATAAAGACAGAAATTATAGATACACTTATGCCAGAGGTAAAGGAACATGAACCATCTATAGCACTGGATGGTGGTCCTGATGGCCTTAAATTCTACAGGATTATCAGCAGTGAGGCAAAAAATTATCTTAAAGAGGGCGGCATAGTGGCTGTTGAAACAGGATATGACCAGGGAAAACAGGTTTTGGATTTATTTAAGAGGAGTGGATATAAAGATGTCTGTATACAAAAGGATTTATCTGGCAATGACAGGGTGGTAGCAGCGGTAAAACAGTAGCAGAAGTTTTATTGAGTCCATATGTAATGAAAGGGGAAAGCCATGTTTGATAGATTAGATGATTTAGCCAGAAGGCTTGAAGAAATAAACATGCTGCTTACAGAGCCTGATGTGATAAGTGACCAGAATAAATACAGGGAGCTTATGAAGGAGCAGAGTGAACTTGTGCCAATCGTCAGCAAATATAAGGAGTATAAAGCAGCGAAAGATGGTATAGAGGACAGCCTTATAATACTTGAAGAAGAAAACGATGAAGAGATGAAAGAACTTGCGAGGGAAGAACTTAATGAATGTAAGGAAAAAGTTAGTTTATGTGAACAGGAGCTTAAGATACTTATGCTTCCAAAAGACCCGAATGATAATAAAAATGTAATCGTCGAGATACGCGGAGGTGCAGGAGGCGACGAAGCTGCACTGTTTGCAGCAGATTTGTTCCGCATGTATTCAAAATTTGCTGAAAATAACCGCTGGAAGGTAGAAGTTATGAGTGCCAGTGAAAATGGAATTGGCGGGTTTAAGGAAATTGTATTTATGGTGATAGGCACAGGAGCATATTCAAAGCTTAAGTATGAAAGTGGTGTACACCGTGTGCAGCGCATACCTTCAACTGAATCTGGCGGCCGGATACACACTTCAACAGCAACTGTTGCAATTATGCCTGAGGTTGAAGAAGTTGATGTGCATATAGACCCTAATGACTGCAAGATAGATGTTTACCGTGCATCAGGCAACGGAGGGCAGTGTGTAAATACAACTGATTCTGCTGTAAGGATTACACATATACCAACAGGAATAGTAGTAACATGCCAGGATGAAAAATCACAGCTTAAGAATAAAGACAAAGCAATGAAAGTGCTCCGCTCCAGAATATATGATATGGAACAGGAAAAAGCAAGTAGTGAACAGGCATCAGAAAGGAAAAGCCAGGTTGGCACAGGTGACCGCTCTGAGAAAATAAGGACTTACAATTTTCCACAAGGGCGTGTTACGGACCATCGTATTAAATATACAAGCCATAGGCTGGATGAAATACTTAACGGGGATATAAATGAAGTACTTGACAATATAATAGCAGCGGACCAGGCTATACGCCTAAGCCACCTGGATGAAGCAGGTTAGGAAACAAAGGGCCTGGAATCCTGCTTTGCAGGATTCCAGGCCCAGGCTGGCCGCTGGCAGTTATATTTCAGATATTATTATCACGGTTTGCTAAAAGACCAGCTATTTCTACCATAAGCCGTTTATCACTTTGTGACATATTTTTAGCTTTTTCACTTAATTGTGTGTTGATATTATATTTGCCATTATCAGAAAGCATGTCTTTGCTGGCAGTACCAGAATTGTCTGCACTGGTGTCAAATTGTCCCCAAAGTATGTCATTTGGTGTAGTTTTAAGTGCATTGCATATATTAATTAATGTGTCAACTGACATTTTAACGCTGCCACCTTCGATATGGGAAATATGTACAGTTGACAAGTTTGTCTTTTCTGCGAGCTGTGCCTGTGTCAATTTCATATTTTTTCTACTGTTTTTAATATTTAAACCAAGTAATTTTAAATCCATTAATTCCTCCCAAAGAATAAATCTTTTCAAAGTAAGTAAAAAATTCTAGATAAAAGTTATTCCATTTATAAGATACCAATATTAAAATAAAATATGAATAAAGTGTAACAGACATATAGCCTTAACAAAGATTATATGATATTATTTTTTTAAAAGATTCAACTGAATATGTCAAAACTAGAAATATTATTTATAATAATTGGAGAGATTTATGCGGAAATATGATGTTGACAAATTAGTTACTAGTTTAATCCAAAGCGGATGGCAGGGAAAAACACATAAGGATTTTAAAGAAAAGCTGGGCGGGGAATACAGTTATGACCAGATAGAAAGATTAAGGCTGCGGTATAAATATATTAAGAATAATACTTCTGGCAATGCCAAAGAATAGACAAACTGAAAATTTATTATATTGTAATTGGTGCATTTTTATCGTATACTAGAAAAGGCAGTAAAAGCTGTTTATAAATATAATTCAGGAGGATATAATTTCTTGTTATGAAAGATTTTAAGAAGACTTTGTTTATGAAAGAGGCCTCTAAGGGCAGGGGACATAGTATATTTGTAGAGATGGTTATTGCCCTGGTATTATTTTTTATAGCTTCAGTTGCGATGGGGATTGCCCAGATTCCTGTGCTGGCTGTGTACCTTATTAACAATAAAGATTATATGTCTATGCTGGTATCTGGCAAGATTGATAATGAAAAGCTGGCTTATGTAATGTCAAATATGCCTGAATGGGTAATGATTGACATGCTTTTTGCTGAGATACTGCTTACCCTTGTAGTACTTTTGTATTGCAGGTTTTTTGAAAAAAGAAGGCTGTCAACACTCGGCTTTGTAAAAAAAGGCATGGTAAAACAATATGCACTTGGGCTTTGTGCTGGTGCAGCGGCATTTTCAGCAGTGTATTTAATATGTGTGGTTACAGGCAGTGTAAAGTTTGAAGGAATTGCTGCAAATATTACGCCATTGTATATTGCAGGGTTCTTCTTTGGATATGTCCTGCAGGGCATGGCAGAAGAAGTACTTTGCAGGGGATATCTTATGGTGTCTTTGTCAAGAAGATACCATGTTACATTAGCAATAATATACAGTTCACTGTTTTTTGCATTTCTTCATGGTGCTAATAACGGATTTTCGATGCTTGCATTTATTAATCTGTTTCTTTTTGGTGTTTTTGCATCACTACTGCTGCTTGATTCTGGAAATATCTGGATAGCCGGAGCTTTCCACAGTATATGGAATTTTGTACAGGGAAATATATATGGAATACAGGTAAGTGGTACAAGCGTGAGCAGCTCTGTGTTTTCAACTGCCAATACAGATGGCATGGAGATTATAAACGGCGGAAGCTTTGGAATGGAAGGCGGACTTGCTGTAACTTTTGTACTTGCCACAGGAATTTCACTTTTAGCTTTCCACCTCTATAAAAAAGGAAACATAATTGATGTATCAGAACGGCAGGAATTTGCAGAACTTGCAGGGGATATGCCATATCATCAGGATGTAGTACAAGAAATCCAGGATACTGTAATAGATGAAAGTACTGTAAACAGTGTTAGTTGTAATGCAGGCACAGACAGCACAGATGCTGTTATCTATGGCGCAGACAGTGATATGCCAGATAGTACCAATTCTGGCACTGATAATACCGATAGTGGCAGCAGTGCCAAACATACACTATTTGATGAAAACTATTTTAATTAAAATCTTGCATTGCATCCAGCCTGTGTTTATATGTGTGAAGTTTTTTTAGTTTGTTAAAGCCATTTGCTGCGGTAAGTTCCCTTTCTTTGTCATTCTCAAGATAATATATGGCTTTGGCAATTAAGTCTTCAGTTCCATCATAAACTGCTAAGTCCCTGTTTATATCAAAAAGGGATTCAAGTTCCGGGCGGTAGTCTGTCATAAGAAAACCGCCAGCAGAAAGTACATCAAAAACACGTTGTGGAATTCCATTCTCAATATTTGGTATTGTCATATTCAGGTTTATTTTGGATGAAGCAAATACAAGCGGCATTTCATCAAGGTATTTTACAGGTGGATGTATGTTTACGTTTTTCAGGTTTTCTGTACAGCTTGTTGTAAAAAGATGTACATCCACAATGCTGCCAAGTGAATTTAAAATATTTGTCCTTATAATAGAAGCAGCTTTATATGAAAGCACACTTGTTGCAAAGTGAAGCTTTAAATCTGCAGCAGGACCATTTTCTGACTGGATATTTATATACTGGCTGGCACTGTCCATTATATCATCAGTAAGCATAATATTAAGGATGTTTCCACCTGATACATTTAACTGTGCTTCTATTGCGGCATCCATATATCCACACAGATATGGCGGCAGGACTCCCGCCATTTCATCATAGCGGTTTTTATCATATAAATTGCCTACAAATGATATATCATACAGGTATTGGTTTTTATTTATATGATGTCTGTTATTTAACAGCCTGCTTATACGTTCTGGTGCACCGGCAAGCGGAAGATATTTTACTGTATCTGCGCCAGTGCTTTTAAAATATTCATATTCTTTTTTATCAAAAACATAAATTGTGTTTTCCGGATTGTATATGGAAGGGTTGCGCATGCTAAGAAGCGGGGCATCGCAGGTCCAGGATATATAACGGGTGTTATATTTGTGGCATACATTTGAAATAGTGGTAAAATAATTTACAGAAAATACAGCACCATATCTGCCATTTTCAATATATCCGGCAAGTTTTTTTTCAAAAATTTCATCTTTTATATGGCTGGTAACTGGAAAAGCAAGGACATCAACAAGATGCCCCTGCTCTTTTAATTCATTTATTATATCGTCATAGGGAAAAATA
This sequence comes from Lachnoclostridium sp. UBA7122, assembly GCA_002493085.1. Classification (GTDB taxonomy): domain Bacteria; phylum Bacillota; class Clostridia; order Lachnospirales; family Lachnospiraceae; genus Butyribacter. The sequence goes on along the minus strand of DKXQ01000116.1, from coordinate 14,475 downwards.
TCCCATCTGTATACTAAAATATTCATAATGCACCTTTCAGGACAGCAGAATCAGCGCCCTCCAGCTGGTTTTGCTTTCAGTGTCTGTGAGTGTTGTAAAGTAAAACTTTTTTGTGTTGAAGAAGGCTTTTTTCTGGTATCTTCACTTTTTAAATTTTTAGCAGCAGTTGCAAGCATAAGTTTAATCCGGTTAAGCTGGTTGACTTCGGTTGCGCCTGGGTCATAGTCAACTGCAACAATATTTGATTCTGGGAACTGGCTGCGCAGTTCTTTTATTACGCCCTTGCCAACAACGTGGTTTGGAAGGCAGCCAAATGGCTGTGCACATACAATATTTGGGACTCCCGAATTTATAAGCTCAATCATTTCGCCAGTAAGGAACCATCCTTCTCCTGTCTGGTTTCCACATGAAACAACAGGGTCTGCATATTCCGCAAGTTTTGATATAGGCACTGCCGGTTCAAAGCGTCTGCTTGCAGACAGTGCTTCACTTGCAGTTTTGCGGTAGTATTCAATATATTTAATAAGCAGATTGTTGACCATTGCATTTGATTTTTTCTTGCCAAGGTACTTAGCCTTGAAATTTGCATTATACAGGCTGTACATAAAGAAGTCTATAAGGTCAGGGCAGACTGCTTCAGCACCTTCGGCTTCCAGAAGTTCTACAAGATAGTTATTGGCAAGTGGAAGGAATTTTACAAGAATTTCCCCAACAATTCCAACACGTGGCTTATTGACATTGATAAGTTCCAGTTCATCAAATTCTTTGACAATTTGCCGGATATTATTTTTAAATTCCTTTTTATTACCAGCTGCCACCTGCCTCTGGGCAATCTTAAGCCATTTTTCATGAAGGGCATTAGCAGAGCCTTTTACTTTTTCATATGGACGTGTCTTATAAAGGACACGCATAAATACATCCCCATAAATAAGCGCCTGGAGTGCACGGTGTACCATTTTAAGGTCTATTTTAAGCCCTGGGTTGCTTTCAATGCCTGCACTCATTGATATTACAGGAATCTGTGCCATACCAGCTTTTTCAAGCGCACGTCTTATAAAACCTATATAGTTTGTTGCACGGCATCCACCACCTGTCTGTGTAATAATTAAAGCTACCTTGTCTAAATCATATTTGCCAGAGAGGAGTGCCTGCATAAACTGCCCCACAACAAGCAGTGAAGGATAACATGCATCATTGTTTACATATTTAAGGCCATAATCAACACATGAGCTGTCTGACGGAAGTACTTCAAAGTTATATCCGCATGAAGCAAGTGCTGGCTCTAGTATATCAAAATGGATTGGTGACATCTGTGGTGCAAGTATTGTATATTTTTCACGCATTTCTTCTGTAAATACAACTCTGTGGTGTGCTGTGTCAGTTTTTACAGGTTCAAGGTTTTTAATTTTTCTGTCATTGATTGCAGCAAGCAGTGAACGTATACGTATACGTGCTGCACCTAGGTTGTTTACTTCATCTATTTTTAGCACAGTATAAATTTTATTCTGTTTTGATAGTATATCACTTACCTGGTCTGTAGTAACAGCATCAAGCCCGCAGCCAAATGAATTAAGCTGTATCAAATCAAGGTCTTTTCTTGAGGCAGTAAATGATGCTGCTTTATATAAGCGGGAATGGTACATCCACTGGTCCATCACAATAGTAGGCCTGTCAACAATGCCAAGCTCTGATATACTATCTTCTGTAAGAACAGCTACACCATATGATGTTATAAGTGATGGTATGCCATGATGGATTTCGGGGTCAATATGGTAAGGACGTCCGGCAAGCACTATTCCATGACAGTTGTGTTCTTCCATATATTTAAGTGCTTCCCTGCCTTTGGCGCTCATGTCATTACGTGCTGCCTGCATTTCTTTCCATGCAGCGGCACAGGCACGCCTTATATCAGCGGCAGGTATGCCATTTTCTTTTGCGAAATAATCACATAAACGCCTGCTTATAATTGTTTCGCTTTCAAATGATACAAACGGGTTCTGGTAAATGATATCCGGGTTTTTAAGTTCATCTATGTTATTCTTAATATTTTCGCCATATGATGTAACAATAGGGCAGTTGTAGTGGTTGCCGGCATCCTCTTCTTCACAGCGTTCATAAGGAACACATGGATAAAATATGTATCCTATGCCTTGCTTTATAAGCCATGTAACATGGCCATGCGCAAGCTTAGCTGGATAACATTCAGATTCACTTGGAATGGATTCTATGCCAAGTTCATATATTTTTCTGTTTGATTCAGGTGATAGTATTACACGGTAGCCAAGTTCTGTAAAAAATGTAAACCAGAACGGATAGTTTTCATACATATTAAGCACACGTGGTATTCCGACTGTGCCACGTACTGCCTCTTCTTCACTCAACGGTGTATAATGTGCAAATATTCTTTTGAATTTATATTCAAAGAGGTCAGGTACATCTGCATTTTTTTTCTCCCTGCCAAGTCCTCTCTCACAGCGGTTTCCTGATATAAACTGTCTGCCGCCTGTAAATCTGTTAATAGTAAGCAGACAGTGGTTTGTGCAGCCTTTACAACGTGCCATGCTGGTATCAAATTTAAGTTCATTTATCTGTTTAATAGAAAGCATTGTGCTTTTTTGGCCATTGTAATGGTTACGGGCGATAAGTGCAGCGCCAAAAGCGCCCATAATTCCTGCAATATCAGGACGTACAGCTTCACAGCCTGAGATAAGTTCAAAACTTTTAAGCACAGCATCGTTGTAGAATGTCCCGCCTTGTACAACAACTTTTTTGCCTAAGTCTTTAGGGTCTGTAAGCTTGATTACTTTTAAAAGTGCATTTTTAATTACAGAATATGCAAGCCCGGCTGATATATCTGCAACACTTGCACCCTCTTTCTGTGCCTGTTTTACCTTTGAATTCATAAAAACTGTGCATCTTGAGCCTAAATCAACAGGATTTCTGGCATAAAGTGCAATTTTTGCAAATTCAGAAACATCATAATTAAGTGATTTTGCAAATGTTTCTATAAATGAACCGCATCCAGACGAACATGCCTCATTAAGCTGTACTTTATCTACAGAATTATTTTTTATTTTGATACATTTCATATCTTGTCCGCCAATATCAAGTATACAGTCCACATCAGGTTCAAAGAAAGCGGCAGCAGTATAGTGTGCAACAGTTTCAACCTCACCTTCATCTAATAAAAGCGCAGATTTAAGAAGTGCCTCACCATATCCTGTAGAGCATGAGCGGACAATTCTTGCCTCTTCTGGCATAAGTGAGTAAATCTCTTTAATAGCTTTAAGTGTAGTTTTAAGCGGGCTTCCGTTATTGCTGTTGTAAAATGAATACAGGAGAGAACCATCTTCCCCTATTACGGCTACTTTGGTAGTTGTAGAACCTGCATCAATACCAAGGAAAAGGTCTCCCTTATATGTTTTAAAATCTCCTTTTTTAACATTCCGTTCAGAATGTTTATCTGTAAACTGGATATATTCTTTTTCATTATTAAAAAGAGGTGCAAGCCTTGTTACCTCAAATTCAAGTTCAATCTTTCTGGCAAGGTTTTTGCAAAGCCTGCCAAGGGAAGTCTGCACTTCTTTTTTAGAATTCATCGCAGCGCCTGATGCAGCAAAAAGATGTGAGTGTGCAGGTGCAATAATATTTTCCGGCCTGAGTTTAAGAGTGCGTATAAATGCCTGTTTCAGTTCTGTCAGAAAGTGCAGCGGGCCACCAAGGAATGCAACATTGCCCCGTATAGGTTTGCCACATGCAAGACCGCTTATCGTCTGGCTGACAACTGCCTGGAAAATTGACGCAGAAAGGTCTTCTTTTGTCGCACCTTCATTAATAAGAGGCTGTATATCAGATTTAGCAAAAACACCGCAGCGGGCAGCAATTGGGTATATAGCTTCATAATTTTTAGCATATTCATTAAGGCCATGGGCATCAGTTTTTAAAAGTGCTGCCATCTGGTCGATAAATGAACCTGTGCCACCTGCACATACGCCATTCATTCTCTGGTCGGTACCACCTGTAAAATATATAATTTTAGCATCTTCACCGCCTAGCTCTATTGCAACATCTGTCTGCGGTGCATAGTCTTTTAATGAAGTTGCAACAGCAACAACTTCCTGTACAAAAGGTATATCCAGATGCTTTGACAGTGTAAGGCCTCCAGAGCCAGTAATTGCTGGTGACAGCGGCAGGTCTCCAAGGCTGTCATAAGCTTTTTGTATAATTGATGCTAAAGTTTCCTGTATATTAGCAAAGTGCCTCTGGTAATCAGAGAAGATAATATTGCAGTCTTTATCTAAGATAGCAATTTTTACAGTAGTAGAGCCGATATCTATTCCAAGAGTGTTGTAATCTGGTTTCATGAATTTACCTCTTTCTATTTACTGTTTTAGTCAAAAATCACCATATTGCCTTATTATATGACAAAGTTTTATTTATTGCAAGTGGAAGAAAAAGGCGGACAGAACAACTTTTATGTAGTTGTTATTCACCTTATTTATCATATGTGAATATATTATAAAAAGAAGTGGTTATGAACAGTAACTAAATAGAGTTACTATTCACGGCTACGCCGCTCATAGTAACAAGTAGCGCTTTCAGCACTAAAAATGCACACATTTTGCAAAAATCACGCAAAATGGCGCTGCAAAACTCGTACTTTTGGCATAAATCATGCCAAAAATTCTCGAATTTAGCCGGCCGTGAATAGTAACGAGAATTTACTTTTTACTAAAAACTAGCCAAAACTTATATTGCACAATTATTGCAGATGATATACAATGATTGAAACCAGATTAGTGGAATTAATCCACATATGGGAAGGAGGGTTTAAATGACACCTTTTTACTGGTTAATTGCATTAGCAGTATTTCTGGTAATTGAAATTATTACACTGGGTCTTACTACTATATGGTTTGCTGGCGGCTCTTTAGTTGCATTTGTTCTGGCATTATTAAATGTTCCTGTGATAATCCAGGTTGTAGTTTTCCTTGTAGTGTCAATAATGCTGCTCGTCCTGACACGGCCTGTTATAGAAAAAAGGCTTAATGAAAGCAGGACAAAGACAAATGTAAACAGCATGATTGGAAAATGGGGAAAAGTTACAGAGATTATTGACAACTTTAACCAGACAGGGACAGTTATAATTAATGGCCTTGAGTGGACTGCACGCAGCAGCAGGGATGAGATTATACCTGAAGGCTCGAAGGTTACTGTTGATGAAGTAAAAGGAGTAACGGTTCTGGTAAGTACAGTAGAAGACAGAAAGGTGGGAGCTAAGTGAACGATATAATAATTAAAAAGGATATTATGCCAGGAGGAGGACAGATGTTACTTATAATTATACTTATTATCATAGCATTAATTCTGGTATCATGCATTAAGGTAGTACCACAGGCACGGGCATATGTTATAGAAAGGCTTGGAGGTTACCAGACAACCTGGGGAGTCGGAATCCATTTTAAAGTTCCGTTTATAGACAGAATTGCCAGAAGAGTGGATTTAAAAGAACAGGTAGCCGATTTTCCGCCACAGCCTGTTATTACAAAAGACAATGTAACTATGCGCATTGACACAGTAATTTTTTACCAGATTACTGACCCCAAACTATATACGTATGGTGTAGAAAATCCTATTATGGCGATTGAGAACCTTACTGCAACAACACTGCGTAATATAATAGGGGAACTTGAACTTGACGAAACTCTTACATCACGTGAAATTATTAATGCAAAGATGAGGTCGTCACTTGACAGCGCTACAGACCCATGGGGCATTAAAGTGAACAGGGTAGAGCTTAAAAACATTATACCTCCGGCTGCAATCCAGGATGCAATGGAGAAGCAGATGAAGGCAGAACGTGAAAAGAGAGAATCCGTTTTGCGCTCACAGGGTGAAAAGGAATCAGCAATTCTTGTTGCTGAAGGCAAGAAAGCAGCTGCAATTCTTGACGCTGAAGCGGAAAAACAGTCTGCAATCCTCCGGGCAGAGGCAAAGAAGGAGGCTACAATACGTGAAGCAGAAGGCCAGGCACAGGCGATACTTGCAGTACAACAGGCCAATGCAGATGGCATACGTATGCTTGATGAAGCTGTAGCATCTGCTTCAGAAAATGTCATAAAACTTAAAAGCCTTGATGCATTTGCCAAAGCGGCAGACGGAAGGGCTACAAAGATTATTGTTCCGTCTGAAATACAGGCAATGGCAGGACTTGTCAAGTCGGTTACAGAAATAGGCAAAGAAGAACAGTAGAATTAAACAAAAATACAGAAAGCAGAGGAGCATATAAAATGGCTATCAATTTAAAAGGACGTAATTTTCTTACATTAAAGGATTTCACATCACAAGAGATAGAATATCTGCTGGACCTTGCAGCGGATGTAAAAGATAAGAAGAAAAAGAACATACCAGTAAACCATTACCAGGGCAGTAATATTGCCCTGATATTTGAAAAGACAAGCACACGTACGCGCTGTTCATTTGAGGTAGCGGCTTATGATATGGGAATGGGTGTTACTTACCTTGAACCGCTAAGTTCCCAGATTGGAAAGAAAGAGAGCATTGCAGATACAGCCAGGGTTCTTGGACGCATGTATGAGGGCATCGAATACCGCGGGTTTAGCCAGGATATTGTTGAGGAACTTGCAAAATATGCAGGTGTGCCAGTCTGGAACGGCCTTACTAATGAGTACCATCCGACACAGATGCTTGCTGACCTGCTGACAATACGTGAACATTTAGGCAGGATAAAGGGCGTAAAGCTTTCATATATGGGTGATGCACGCTACAATATGGGCAACTCGCTGATGGTTGCGTGTTCTAAAATGGGCATGCACTTTACAGCCTGTACTTCAAAAGACTATTTCCCAGATGTGCAGCTTGTGGAGCAGTGCAATGAATATGCCAAAGCTTCGGGCGGCTCTATAACGCTTACAGAGGATGTACAGAGCGGGACAAAAGATGCAGATGTGCTCTATACAGATGTATGGGTATCTATGGGTGAGCCAGATGAAGTATGGGCAGAGCGCATAAAGAAGCTGTCACCATACCAGGTAAACAAAGCTGCTATTGATAACGCTTCTGGCAATGTGATATTTATGCACTGTCTTCCGGCTTTCCACGACCTTAAAACGGCAATCGGAAAAGAGGTATATGAAAAATACGGCATGAACGGACTTGAAGTGACAGAAGAGGTATTTGAGTCCAGCCATTCAGTTGTATTTGATGAAGCAGAGAACCGCATGCACACAATTAAAGCGGTCATGATGGCAACGCTCGGGGTGCGGTCCTGATGAAAAGTGAAATATTAAGGGCATTAAGGGAAGCTAATGGAAATTTTATATCAGGCCAGGCTTTATGTGAAAAAGCAGGGGTAACAAGACAGGCAGTCTGGAAAAATGTTGGACAGCTAAGGGAATGTGGCTTTATTATAGAATCAGTGCCAAATAAAGGTTACAGCCTGGTTTCATCACCGGACAAGCTTTATGCTGCTGATATTGAAAGCAGGATAAAACCAGGTTCATTCTGCCGTAAAGTGGAGAGTTATGATATTACAGATTCAACAAACACACGTGCAAAACAGCTTGCTGAACTTGGAGAAGAGGAGGGCACACTTGTAGTAGCTGAAGAACAGACAGCAGGAAAAGGCAGAAGAGGGCGGCACTGGGAATCAGAGCCGGGGACATCTGTATATATGTCTATGGTTTTAAGACCTGAAACCAGCCCTGTGCATATTCCAGGCATTACACTTTTAGCAGCACTTGCTGTTGTTAAAGCTATACGAAATGTATGTAATGCACAGCCGCTTATAAAATGGCCCAATGATGTTGTACTTGGCAAAAAGAAAATTTGTGGCATACTTACTGAGATGAGTTCAGAACTGTCATATATAAATTATGTTGTTGTTGGAATAGGAATTAACGCAAATAACAGATGCTTTCCAGAGGAATTAAAATATAAAGCCACATCAATATACCTTGAGACAGGACACAAGCAGGACAGGGCACAGCTTGCTGCACTGGCTGTGCAGTATTTCGGGGAATATTATAAAAAATTTATTAAAGCAGAAAGCCTGGAGCCTTTTATAAGTGAATATAACAGTCTGCTTATAAACATGGGCAAAGAAGTAGAAATTCTTTATGGCATGCAGGAAAATGCTGATAAAAGCAGAACAGAAACTGGCATAGCAAGAGGCATAAATAGCGATGGTGCACTTGTAGTAGATACAAAACATGGTACAGAATGTGTAGTATCAGGGGAAGTTTCAGTCAGGGGGGTATATGGCTATGTCTGATATTGTACATGATGCGCCTGTGGTGCTCTGTGCATCCAGCGCTTATGAAGAAAAATATTATTTTAACCAGGAATTTGCAGGCCTTCCACAATCTATACAGGATGAACTGCAGATTATGTGCGTGCTTTATACTGCTGATGTAGGCGGAATACTTACACTGCAGTATGACACTGAAGGAAACCTTTTGATGAATGTAACCTCAGCCAGCGATGATTTTTTATTTGATGAAATCGGAAGTGTGCTTAAGATTAAACAGATACAGTCAGAAAAAAGGGAATTACTGGAATCACTCGCACTCTACTACCGTATAAAGTTTATGGGTGAGGAACTGCCAGTATAACTAATATATATTAAGTGAGGAGAAAAAGATGTTATTAGCGGTTGATATTGGAAATACTGACATTACATTTGGTGTATTTAATTATAGAAAACTGGCGGCAAGGTTCCGGTGTACTGTTAAAGTACCGCGCACTTCTGATGAATATGGCGAACTTCTCTGCAATATTTTAGTACAAAAAGGTTATAAGCCTTCAGATATTACAGAAGTTATAATAGCTTCCGTAGTACCACAGATAATGTATTCATTTACAAGCGGGATAATAAAATACATAAAGTGCCATCCCATAGTAGTAGGAGCTGGCACAAAAACAGGCATAAGGATAGACACATCTGACCCCAGAAAAATTGGCCCAGACAGGATTGTGGATGCTGTAGGTGCATATGTACAATATGGAGGCCCTATAATAGTAGCAGATTATGGAACAGCTACAACATATGATTTTGTAACTGCTGATGGTGCATTCCAGGGTGGTGTTATATGCCCGGGCGTAAGGATATCAGCAGACGCACTTTGCAATAATACAGCTAATCTTCCAGAGATAGAGATTAAATGCCCGGGGAATATAATTGCGAAAGAAACAATATCTTCCATGCAGGCAGGGCTTTTTTATGGGACAATAGGGCAGACCGAGTATATTATAAGACGCATAAAAGCAGAATCAGGTATAAAAGATGTGCGGGTTGTTGCCACAGGCGGGCTTGGGAAGTTAATTTCAGAAAGTACAGATGAAATAGATATATATGATGCAGACCTTACATTAAAAGGACTGGAACTTATCTACAAAAAGCAGAAAAGGTAATAATAGCATGGGATTTAATATAGGCAATGTAAATATAAGTGGTAACTTAATATTAGGACCGATGGCAGGAGTAACAGACCTGCCTTTTCGTCTTTTATGTAAAGAGCAGGGAGCAGACCTGCTTTACACAGAGATGATAAGTGCAAAAGGGATATACTACAATAACAAAAATACAGAAAAACTCTGTCAGACAGATAAAAACGAACACCCTGTAGCACTACAGCTTTTTGGTTCAGAGCCGGAACTTATGGCTTATATTGCTGCAAAAATTGAGGACAGGGATTTTGATATACTAGATATAAATATGGGCTGTCCTGTCCCAAAAGTGGTAAATAACGGTGAAGGTTCAGCGCTTATGAAAAATATAGAACTTGCCTCAGACATTATAAAGGCTGTTTCCAATGCAATATCAAAGCCTGTAACAGTTAAAATCCGCAAAGGCTTTGACGGCAACTGTATTAATGCAACTGAATTAGCAAAAAGGGCAGAAGATAGCGGTGCCGCTGCTATAGCAGTACATGGCAGGACAAGGCAGCAGTACTATGGAGGAAAAGCAGACTGGGATATAATAAGACAAGTAAAAAAAGCTGTAAATATACCTGTTATAGCAAGCGGTGATATATTTACACCAGAAGATGCAGCAAGATGCTTAAAAGAAACAGGATGTGACGGGCTTATGCTTGCGCGCGGGGCAAGAGGAAAGCCATGGATTTTCAGGCAGATAAAAACATTTCTGGAAACAGGAGAGCTGCTGCCAGACCCTTCTATAGAAGAAGTTATAAATACAATTTTGCGGCATGGGCAGATGCTTGTGGAATTTAAAGGGGAAGCAATGGCTATGCGTGAGATGCGCAAACATATTGCGTGGTATACAGCAGGCTATAGAAACTCAGCATCCATACGCCGTATGGCAAACAGTATTGAAACATATGGACAGCTTAAAGAATTGTGTAGTATAATGGGACAGGGAAGAGATTAGAAATGGAGGAAACTTATGGAAAAATTAAAAAAATTTATATCAATTATACTTACAGCAGCATTTATAACAGTGTCTGCACCTGGGATAGCAAGCGCAGCGGTGCCGGATGTACAGGCAAAAGCATATGTTGTAATGGATGCCAATTCTGGCGAAGTCCTGTATAAGAAAAACATGAATAAGACAATATACCCGGCAAGCACAGTTAAGCTTATGACTGCCATAGTTGCACTGGATAACGCAGGACTGGACAAGAAGATAAAGTTTACAAAGAAGATAAAACGGCAAGTTCCAGCAGATGCATCAAACCTTGGGTTAAAAACAGGGACATCATATACTGTAAACCAGTATTTAAATATGATGCTGGTAGCTTCTGATGCAGATTCTGCAGCAGCTTTAGCATATGGCACCGGAGGAAGCTATAACAGGTTTATAAATTTAATGAATACAAAAGCGCAGAGTTATGGAATGGAAGATACAAGCTTTGATAACCCTATAGGTCTTGACAAAGGCAATGGTTATAATGAAACATACACTTCAGCATATGACTTTGCAATATTGGCAAGACATGCAATGTCATACGGGACTATACGAAATATAGTTGCTAAAGGCAGATACAAAGTACCAGCCAGGAAGGGAAAGCCTTCTTTTATAATAAAAAATACCAATAAATTTTATTCTACATATAAGCTTAAGAACAAAACATATGAAATCATAGGCTCAAAAACAGGTACAACACGTGCTGCCGGCCATGTATTAATAGCAACAGCAAGGGACAAAGCCGGGCACGAACTGTTATGTGCGTATTTTGGAGGCAATACATCTGCAGGCCTGTACAGTGGAATAGAAAAACTGCTGGATTATGCGTTTAAACAGGACAAGAATGGTAAGAAAAAGCTGGCTCTTGGATTCTGGGATACAAGGTACCGCAAAAGTGAAAATGCAGTCTGTAAATATGCGTCATCAGGTGTGCTGCCTATGACGGCCAATGGCAAATTTAACCCGGAAAGAGTAAAGCCAGCGGCATTTACAATAGATATGGTCAATAAAATCTCTGGCATGAAGCTGGAAGCCGCCAGCGGCAGTTCTTTAACTGTCGCTAGTCTTGCATCAGCATATTATAATGCCAGCATGATAGTCACAGGCGGAAGCATTACAGTGACAGGCAGTACAATAACAGACAGCACTGCAGCAGACAATAAAGATAAGCTGACAGACTATGAAACCAGCATAATCAGCACTCTTAAAAATATAGAAAGCTTCAATATAGCTGAAAAGAAAAAAATAGCATACCTGTATTCGTCAAAAGCAATGGAAAGTACAGGAATAACAGATGTAAAACATAAACTGTCAAAAGAAGAAGCTGTACTGATAGCAGACAGCTTTGCACTGTAGTATATTTCCGGGTGTAAAAGAGTATACTATATTCCAGGAGGCAAACCAGATGTATGATATAGTTATTATTGGAGGCGGTGCAGCAGGGTTTTCTGCTGCACTTTACGCAGGCAGGGCAAAGCTTGATGCACTTGTCATTGAGAAATATAATATTACAGGAAGCCAGATAATATATACCAATGAAGTAGACAACTATCTTGGCATACCATCTGTTACAGGTTTTGAGCTTGCCAGCAGGTTCAGGGAACACGCTGTAAAAGAAACAGCCTTTAAAGAAGGCCAGGCAAAGAAGCTGGCAAAAAATGGCAATATATTTACTACCACTCTTGCAGACGGTGAAGAGATAGAATCAAAGACAGTTATAATAGCAACAGGTGCAGTCCATAACAAGCTTGGCGTAAAAGGCGAAGAAGAATTAACTGGAAAAGGTGTTTCATACTGCGCAACATGTGATGGCGCATTTTACAGGGGCAAAGATGTAGCAGTGGCGGGCGGTGGAGATACTGCGCTTTCTGAGGCACTGTATTTATCAAATATATGCAGGAAAGTCTTTCTTATCCACAGACGCAATGAACTCAGGGGCAGCAGGGCATACCAGGATAAAATAAAAGCCACAGGCAATATAGAATTTATTGGCAATGCAGCAATAGATGAGATAAAAGGGGACAGCCATGTATCTGCTCTTTTATACCATGATAAAGAAAGCAGTGCCAGAAAAGAACTGGCTGTAGAAGCCGTCTTTGTTGCAATAGGGATGAAGCCTGATACAGATATTGCAAGAGAGCTTGCTGCCATGGACAGACAGGGCTATATAATTGCAGCAGAAGACGGCAGAACCAGTACAAAAGGCCTGTTTGTAGCAGGAGATATACGTAAAAAGCATCTAAGACAGCTTATAACGGCAGTTTCAGATGGGGCAAACTGTGTTGCATCAGCAGAAGAATATCTTAACAGCTGCAGCTTAAATTAAGGAACATTCTGTGAAGCCTGTCATCTTCACAAAGTTCAGGATGGAATGAAAGCCCAATCTGGTTCTTATATCTGACTGCCGTAATTTTCCCGTCAGTTTCTGCTAAAACTTCCACACCACTTCCAGCTGCTTCTATATAAGGTGCACGTATAAACTCCATTGGGAATCTGCCAAGCCCTTTGATAATGCCATCACAGTGGAAACTTCCAAGCTGCCTGCCATAAGCATTTCTTTTTACAGTTACAGGCAGTGTCTTAAAGTAAGCATTTGTATCATTTGAAATTTTTTCTGCCAGCAGGATAAGTCCCGCACATGTAGCAAGCACAGGCATCCCGTTTTCAATTTTTTCCTTTAAGATGCCAGACATCCCAAAATCCTTTAAAAGTTTGCCCTGTACAGTACTTTCACCACCAGGCAGCACAAGCCTGTCAAAATCTTTGTAAAGGTCACTTTTCTGGCGCAGTTGTACAGTTTCTGCGCCAAGCCTGTGCAATATATGCTCATGTTCAATAAAAGCTCCCTGTACAGCAAGTATTCCAACCGTTTCCATACTAAATACCCCGCTCAGCCATAAGTAAAGTAATCTCATCCTTATTAATGCCAACCATTGCTTCACCAAGGTTTTTAGAAAGCCCGGCAATCATCTTGGCATCCGTATAATTAGTAACAGCTTTAACAATAGCCTCCGCCCTTTTAGCAGGGTTTCCCGACTTAAAAATGCCAGAACCCACAAAAACACCATCAGCGCCAAGCTGCATCATAAGTGCAGCGTCCGCAGGAGTGGCAATGCCGCCAGCCGCAAAATTTACTACAGGAAGCTTTCCATTATCATGTACATACTTTACAAGCCCATAAGGCACCTGAAGTTCCTTAGCTTCATTAAAAAGCTCATCTTCACGCATGGCAGTAATCTTTGCAATAGCACTGTTCATCATGCGCATGTGGCTTACAGCCTGTACAATATCACCAGTTCCAGGCTCTCCCTTAGTACGTATCATTGCAGCACCCTCATTTATACGGCGCAGTGCTTCACCAAGGTTTTTAGCACCACATACAAATGGTACTTTAAAACGTGTCTTATCAATATGGTAAATATCATCAGCTGGTGAAAGTACCTCACTTTCATCAATATAGTCAATTTCTATAGCCTCAAGTATCTGTGCTTCAACAAAATGCCCGATTCTGCACTTTGCCATAACTGGTATAGATACAGCCTCCTGTATCCCATTAATCATAGCCGGGTCACTCATCCGGGAGACCCCGCCAGCAGCACGTATATCAGCAGGAATACGCTCAAGTGCCATAACAGCACATGCGCCGGCACGTTCTGCAATTTCTGCCTGTCCAGGTGTCGTTACATCCATAATAACACCTCCCTTAAGCATCTGTGCAAGCTCCCTGTTTAAATCATATTGTTTTTTATTAAATTCCATTCTAATCCCCCACTTCTGCGCTCTAATATGCGCCAGATTAATCACTATGTTTATCAAAACAACAGAATATATTATATCTAAAACTGGCTATAACAAAATACCCAGAATAAATATATATTGTAATGCCACAATAAGGGCACAAAAGCAAAAACTGGCATATTATTGCAAAAATTAATGCCAGTTTGAAATTGCCCCTGGGGAATTTCAAGCACGCAGTGGTGCATAAAATCTGACAACACCAGATTTAAGCACCAGCGGCTTCATATACT
>DKXQ01000050.1 GCA_002493085.1 Lachnoclostridium sp. UBA7122 | reverse complement strand
TGATGCAGGCAGACCAGCTTACTGACAACAGACAACAAGCGAAAGTGAAACATCTCCTGAAAGATATTGTAGGAATTGTATTCTTTGCCGTCCTTGCAGGGAATGACGAATGGACAGAAATTGCCGATTTTGCGGTGGATGAAAGGGAAACTTTAGAAAAATATCTGGAACTGCCAAATGGGATTCCTTCTCATGATACAATACAAAGAGTCTTTTTTATCCTCCGCTCGGATGAACTGCAGAGTATGCTTGTAAATATCCTGATACAGCTAGTCACTGTGGCTGGTAAAAGACTTGATGAATACCTTTACAAAAATGCAGAACTGGACTGCTATATCCAAGATGTGATAGCAGCAGACGGAAAAGAAACCCATAACACTGGCAAAAAAAATTGTGAGGATGCCATAGAAAGACGTAACCTTCAGGAATTTAATGTGATGTCAACAGAATGGGGACTCAATCTGTCTTCTACACGGATTGATGAAAAGAGCAATGAGATTCCAGAAATGCAGAAAGTTATGAAAAAAATCGACTGCAGGGGTTGCATTGTAACTGCAGATGCCATGAATACACAAAAAGCAACTGCAAAAGTGATTATAAAGGAAGCACATGGAGATTACTGCCTTGCCCTGAAAGAAAACCATAAAACAATATATCTGGAAGTCAAAGAATACTTTTCCTGTGAAGAACTCCTGAAAAAGATCATGGCAAAAGATGGACAATATTTCAAAGAAGCAGAAGAAACGACTTACAATATAATTACAAGAGAGTACTTCATCACAGACGACCTAAAATGGTTTGAAGACAAGAGAGACTGGGAAAAACTGACTTCCATTGGATATGAAAGAAAGACGATATTCCAAAAAGAGACGGAAGAAGTTATGATAGAAGAGCGGTATTATCTGTGCAGTATCAAACCAATTGCGGAACTGTTTGCGATTGTTGCACGCAGGCACTGGCATATTGAAAATGGTATGCATTGGGTGCTTGACATCGTATTCAGGGAAGATAAACTCCGTTCAAAAGAGAAGAATGGGATACACAATCTCGGTCTCATCAGAAGGTTTGTTATGTTCATTATTAAGTTGTTAAAAGTTTACTATAACAGAAGCATGAAACGGATTCGTGCCAAAATAGGGAGAAACCTGGAATCAGAAATTCCTGTTATCCTTGCTGTCTTAAAAGTATTATACGATAATGATATGCTGGATGCAATCGACGAACTTGTCAAATAAATGTGAAATATTTATCCATATTTCGTTCATGCGTTTATTCTGAGAAATGTTGCCAAGGTTCTTGACATAAAAAAAATATGTGATATACTTGCACTAATTAATAATTGAATATATAACATACAGGTGTCAAAACAATGTAAGTAATTAAACATTGGTTTTGGTGAAAAGGGAAACAGGTGTAAATCCTGTACGAACTCGTCACCGTAATTAGGGAATAGAAGCCGATTATATCACTGGGAAACTGGGAAGATGGCTGATGTGATGATCTATAAGTCGGGAGACCTGCCTGTGTGTTGTACAGAAACGTTTGTTTCAGACCACGAGTAACTGGTTGTACGTTTAAACTTGCAGAAGCATTGTAAAATTTTGTTTGTACAGGTGTGTTTTGTGGGCTTATTTTGTGTGTAAATCCTTTACTGTAACGGCGTTTATGTTATAGTGAAGGATTTTTTATATTTTCAAAATACTCATTCATTATGAGGGAAAAGAGGAAAAAATGAAGAAAAAATTAATTACCAATTTATTAACTGGAATTATAACCTGTTCACTATTATTTACAGGTTGTTCAGAAAAAGCAGCAAAACCATCTGAAGTAGCCGAATTGATTGATGCAATTTATGTACAGGAAAGGACAGATAATACTGACGAGCAATGTGCAAAGGCGAAAGAAGCTTGGGACGCACTTACAGATGAGCAGAAAGAACTGGTTGAGGGAGAAAATGCAGATTCAGATTACTTTGGTAGAGATACTGGTGACGCATCTAAAGACAATCCACTAAATCAAGATGATATTGGAGAAAATGAGATATTAGTAGCCAGTTTTGGAACTTCTTTTAATAACAGCCGTGTTGAGGATATTAAAGGAATTGAAGATGCGATACAAAAGGCTAATCCTAACTGGTCTGTAAGAAGAGCTTTTACTGCACAGATTATTATTAATCACATACAGGCTCGTGATGAAGAGTTTATTGACAATATGCAACAGGCAATGGAGCGTGCAGTTGCCAATGGAGTAAAGAATTTAGTGATACAGCCTACTCATCTTATGCATGGTGCAGAATATGATGAACTTATGGGAGTAGTTGAAACATACAAAAGTCAGTTTGAAACATTAAAAATTGCAGAGCCGCTTTTAGGTGAAGTAGGTTCAGACGCAAGTGTAACTAATAATGACAAAAAGACAGTTGCAAAAGCACTTACAAAAGCAGCTGTAAAAGATGCAGGATATAATAATTTAAACGAAGCAGAGAAAGATAGTGTTGCATTTGTATTTATGGGACATGGCACTTCGCATACAGCTAGAGTTTCATATAGTCAGATGCAGTCACAAATGAAAGCATTAAAATATGATAATGTGTTTATTGGTACAGTAGAGGGAGAACCAGAGGAAACATCTTGTGATGCAGTTATGGATGCAATAGCACAGGCAGGGTATAAGAAAGTAATTCTTCGTCCACTTATGGTAGTAGCAGGCGACCATGCTAACAATGATATGGCAGGTGACGATGAAGATTCATGGCTTAGTGTATTTAATAATTCTGGTAATTTTGACAGCGTTGATGTGCAAGTTACTGGTCTTGGCTCTATTAAGGCAATTCAGAAACTTTATGTAAAACATACAGCAGACGTAATAAATAATTAACAAGGATGTGATTTATATGAATAAAAAAAGTGTGTTTACTATTGTACTATTATCTGTAATGCTATTTACCAGTTGCGGCAATAAAGACATTTCATCAGATGTGTCGTTAGACATCTCATCAGATATATCATCAGAAAACGAATTGCCAGATGGAATATATACTGCAGAATTTAAAACAGACAGTAGTATGTTTCGTGTAAATGAAACTTGTGATGGCAAAGGAAAACTTACAGTAAAAAATGGCGAAATGACAATTCACATTTCCCTTGTTTCAAAAAAAATTTTAAATCTCTATCTGGGACTGGCTAAAGATGCAGAAAAAGAAGGAGCAGAAATTCTTTTACCAACAGAGGACACTGTTACATATAGCGATGGCATGACCGAAGAGGTCTATGGCTTTGATGTACCTGTTCCATATCTTGAAAAAGAATTTGATTTAGCGCTAGTTGGAACTAAGGGACAGTGGTATGACCACAAAGTCAGTGTTTCTAATCCTGTTCCATTAGAAACAAATACAGATAATATAGAGAATGGCACTTACAGCATTGATATTACATTTGAAGGCGGAAGTGGAAAAGCAGAAATTCTTTCTCCTGTAACAATTAATGTAACAGATGACAATATAACAGCAACAGTACAGTGGAACAGTCCTAATTATGATTATATGGTAGTGGATGGAGAAAAGTATCTTCCAGTTAATACAGATGGCAATTCTGTATTTGAGATACCTGTAGTTAAGTTTGATGAACCAATGGATATTATTGGCGATACTGTAGCAATGAGCAAGCCTCATGAAGTGGAATATAAATTGACATTTCACCTAGATACAATAAAAAAAGAGGAACAGACTGCGTTAACTTATGAAAAAAGTATGCCATTAAAATATGCCAAAAATTTTACGGTTGACTACTATAAGTACGGCTATACTATGCTTACAACAATGGATGGAACACAATTTTTAATTGTGCCAGAAGATAAAGAAGTGCCACAGAATAACAAAACTGTGGCACTAAAGCGTCCTGTAAAAGATATCTATCTGGTGGCGTCATCAGCAATGGATATCTTTAGTAAGCTAAATGGACTTGATGCAATTACTTTTTCTGGGCAAAAAGAGGACGGCTGGCATATTGAAGACGCTAAAACTGCGATGGAAAAGGGAGATATTCTCTATGCAGGAAAATACAACAGACCAGATTATGAATTGATTGCTTCAAAAAACTGTAAACTTGCAATAGAAAATATGATGATTTCTCATTCTCCTGAAGTAATAGAAAAGCTAGAAAGTTTTGGCATTCCAGTTATGATAGATTATTCCAGTTATGAGCCGCATCCTCTTGGCAGAGCAGAATGGGTTAAATTTTATGGAGCATTGCTTGGAAAAGAAGATGAAGCACAAAAAATATTTGCAGAACAGACGGACATTGTTCAAAAAGTGAGTACACATGAAAAAATAAATAAAACAATAGCGTTTTTTTTTATTACTTCTAATGGTATGGCACAAGTGCGCCAGTCATCAGATTATATTCCAAAGATGATAGAGCTTGCAGGTGGAAAATACATTTTTGACAATATAGGAGATGATAAAACAAAACGTTCTACTATGAATATGCAGATAGAAGAGTTTTATGCTGGGGCAAAAGATGCAGACTTTTTGATTTATAACAGTTCTATAGATGGTGGTGTTTCTAATATAAAAGAACTTCTTGATAAATGTGAACTTTTGGCGGATTTTAAGGCTGTAAAAGAGGGCAATGTTTGGTGTACTGATAATGATATGTACCAACAGTCCTTATCGACCGCTTATTTAATTGAAGATATTCATACAATGCTTAAAGGAAAAAATAATAATATGCACTATCTTTTTCATTTAGATTAGTATGGAGAGATATATGTACCAAAATAGAAAACGCAGATATATAATAGTATTTATTTTTCTTAGTATTAGTATGTTAGTTTTTTTTATGTTAAATGTCTGCATTGGAAGTATCAAGATTGCACTCTCAGATGTTTTAATAACACTTGTAGGGCATAATAGCGATGAAACAATAACAAGGATTTTGTGGGATATTAGACTGCCAAGGGCAACATCTGTTTTGATACTTGGTGGCGCACTTTCACTTTCGGGATATCTTTTACAGACTTTTTTTAACAATCCTATTGCAGGACCATTTGTTTTGGGAATATCATCAGGCTCTAAGATGGTTGTAGCACTTATAATGGTATTTCTTATGAGAAAAGCAGTTAGGGTGACATCTGCAGCTATTATTATAGGAGCATTTATTGGTGCTATATTGTCAATGGGATTTGTATTGTTAATGTCTAATAAAATTAATAATATGTCAATGCTGGTTGTCAGTGGTATTATGATTGGCTATATATGTTCAGCAATAACGGAATTAGTTGTAACTTTTGCAGATGATGCAGATATTGTCAATCTTCACAACTGGTCTAGGGGAAGTTTTTCAGGTATGACTTGGGATAATGTAAAAGTTATGGCGATAGTAATTTTTTTAACATTTATTGCAGTCTTTTTTATGTCAAAGCCGCTTAGTGCTTATCAGCTTGGCGATGCTTATGCTGTAAATGTAGGAGTTAATATTAGAGCTTTGCGGATATGTATTGTAATTTTTTCCAGCATTTTATCAGCATGTGTTGTAGCATTTGCAGGACCTATTTCTTTTGTGGGAGTTGCAACGCCACATCTGGTAAAAAAATGTTTAAATACGACAGAGCCAATTTTAATGATACCTGCTTGCTTTATTGGAGGTAGTGTTTTTTGCCTGTTTTGTGACCTTTTTGCTAAAACAGTACTTGCACCAACTGAATTAAGCATTAGTACAGTAACAGCTATTTTAGGCGCACCTGTGGTACTTTGGGTTATGACAGAAAAACGAAGAGAAAATCATATATAAAAATTAGGATAATATTATGGGGAATTACTATTTTTCTACAAAAAAGATGTGTGTAGGTTATGATAATAAATCACTTATAAAAGATATAGAAATTGTGCTGCCAAGGGGTGAAATTTTAAGTATAATTGGTCCAAACGGTGCAGGTAAATCTACGGTTTTAAAAAGTATTGCAGGACAGTTAAAACTGGTTGGTGGAACAGTATATATTGGCAGCCATAACTTAACAGAAATGAATTCAAATGAACTTGCAAAGCAAATGTCAGTTGTGTTTACGCAAAAAGTCATAGCAGAGCTAAAGAGCTGTAAAGATGTGGTAGCAACAGGAAGATATCCATATACAGGGCGATTTGGAATACTGTCAAAAGAGGATAAGCAAGTTATTGATGAAGTTATAGAGCTTACGCATATAACGGATATTAGTTATAAGGATTTTGATAAAGTCAGTGATGGACAGAAACAGCGTGTAATGCTTGCAAGGGCAATCTGTCAAGAACCAGAAATTGTAATATTAGATGAACCAGTTTCTTATCTGGATATAAAATATAAACTTGAGTTTTTATCTATATTACAAGAAATAAGAAAAAAAAGAGGACTTACAGTTATTATGTCTTTACATGAACTAGAGCTTGCAAAGATTGTTTCTGATAAAATACTTTGCCTTAAAGGTGAATATGTTGAAAGATATGGCACTCCTGCACAAGTTTTTAAATCTGATTTTATAGAGTATCTTTTTGATTTAAAAGATGGCAATTTTTTAAAGAATAAAGATTTTCTTTCATATATTAGACAGATAAGTTTACTGCCTTAAAACATTGGAGGTAAGTTATGGCAAAAGTAATTATGATTCAAGGTACTATGTCTGGGGCAGGGAAGAGTTTTTTAGTAGCAGGACTTTGTAGGATAATGAAGCGGGATGGGTACAGAGTAGCTCCTTTTAAGTCGCAGAACATGGCACTTAATTCTTTTATCACTAAAGAAGGACTTGAAATGGGCAGGGCACAGGTTATGCAAGCAGAAGCTGCACAGATTACTCCATTAGTCTGTATGAATCCAATCTTATTAAAACCTATTAACCACACAGGCTCGCAAGTTATTGTAAATGGAGAAGTGCTTGGAAATATGAGTGCAAGAGAATATTTTGCATATAAGAAAAAACTTATTCCAGATATTAAAAAATCATTTCTTAAACTTGAAAAACTTGTAGATATTATTGTAATTGAAGGTGCAGGAAGTCCAGCAGAAATTAACTTACGTGAAAATGATATTGTCAATATGGGGCTTGCAGAAATGGTTGAAGCACCTGTACTGCTTGTAGGTGATATTGACAGAGGTGGTGTGTTTGCGCAGCTTTTGGGAACGCTGATGCTTTTTACAGAATCAGAGAAGAGGAGAGTAAAAGGACTTATAATTAATAAATTCAGAGGAGATAAATCTTTGCTTGATTCTGGCATTGACATATTAGTGCAAAAAGGAGAAATTCCTGTAACTGGCGTAATTCCTTATATGGATATAAAGCTTGAAGATGAAGACTCTTTGACAGAGCGTTTTGCAAAGAGACAAAAAAGCAAGATTGATATAGCAGTTATTAAATATCCTATGATTTCTAATTTTACAGATTTTAATGTATTTGAACAGATACCAGATGTATCTGTGCGTTATATTGTGTCAGCAACAGAACTGAATAATCCAGATTGTATATTTTTACCTGGGAGCAAAAATACAATAGGCGATTTAAAATGGATTAGGCAGAATGGATTAGAAGATGCAATTAAAAAGCTGGCAAAAAAAGTGCCAGTTTTTGGTATATGTGGTGGATATCAGATGATGGGAGCAAAAATTTTAGACCCTAATGGACTGGAGGCAGGAGGAAGTATAAAAGGCATGGAACTTATGCCAGTTGTAACAGTGATGCAAGATAAAAAAGTGCAGCGACAAGTACATGGAACAGTAAAT
Source organism: Lachnoclostridium sp. UBA7122 (assembly GCA_002493085.1). Taxonomy (GTDB): domain Bacteria; phylum Bacillota; class Clostridia; order Lachnospirales; family Lachnospiraceae; genus Butyribacter. Next base: position 2,564 of record DKXQ01000050.1, on the reverse strand, counting down.
GAATTAAAAGGTATTTTTTCTGTACTTTCAGGACTGGCTTTTGAAGGATATGAAATACATATGGGCAAAAGTATAAACACAGAAGCAGCATTTGTTATGAGTAATGATAAAACTATATATGGAACATATATTCATGGAATATTTGATAAATCAGGTATTGCCTCTATGTTTATTAAAGCATTGGCAAAGAATAAAGGAATTGTTATAAATAGTGAAAATTGTTTGGATTATAAAGATTTTAAAGAGAGACAGTATGATAAATTGGCAGATACATTACAAAAATATTTAAATATGGAGGATATTTATGGAATGCTTAGAGAGGCACATATTAGATAAGCTGTCAGTCCATGAACCAGATAAAGAAATATATAGAAAAGTATTAAAGAATTGGGATGAGATAGCAAAACCCATTGATGGACTTGGCAAATTTGAAACTATTATTGCGCAGATAGGAGCAATTTTAGGCACAGATAATATTGATATTTCTAAAAAAGCTATAATTATTATGTGTGCAGATAATGGAATTGTAGAAGAAAATATAAGCCAGTCTAGTCAGGAAGTTACAAAAGCAGTAGCACAGCAGATGGCAAAGGGTGCATCTTCAGTAGGAAAAATGGCAGCAGTAATTGGAGCAGACACTATTCCTATAGACATTGGAATAAATAGTAAAGAGCAGATATCTGGACTTATTAATAAAAAAATTCGGTGTGGTACTAGAAATTTTTACAAAGAAGAGGCTATGACACAAGAAGAGGCTATAAAAGCAATATTAACTGGTGTGGAAATTGTAAAAGACTGCAAACAAAAAGGTTATAATATTCTTGCTATGGGCGAAATGGGCATAGGCAATACTTCCACAAGCAGTGCTATTACTGCTGCAATTTTAAAATGCAAAGCAGAAGAGGTAACTGGAAGAGGCGCTGGACTTTGTGACAGTAAGTTACAGCGCAAAAAGCAGGTTATTACAGAGTCAATAGAAAAATATAGACTTTATGATGCAGAACCACTTACTGTTCTTGCGGCAGTTGGTGGACTTGATATTGCAGGGCTTACAGGCGTGTGCATAGGAGGCGGGATGTATAATATACCAGTGGTATTAGATGGTGTAATTAGTATGACAGCGGCACTTCTTGCAGAAAAACTTGTGTCAGGAACAGTTAAATATCTTATTCCTTCACACAAAGGAAAAGAAAAGGCAGTAAGAAAGCTTATGAATGCATTAAATTTAGAACCCGTTATAGATGCAAATATGGCACTTGGTGAAGGCACTGGGGCGGTTATGATGTTATCACTATTAGATATGGCGATGTGTGTCTATCGTGGCAATTTGTTTTCCGACATAAATGTAAAACAGTATGAAAGGTATTTATAAATATGATGGTGTTAATTCTTGGAGGAAGCGGAAGTGGAAAGTCTTCTTATGCAGAAAAAGTTGTGTTGTCACTTTCAGATAGCTGTGCTTTTCCTGACATGAAAAGATACTATCTTGCGACAATGTTGGTTTCTGACGATGAAGGAAAACAACGGGTTCTTTTACATAGAAAATTAAGAAGTGGCAAAGGATTTATTACAATCGAGCAGCCTATACAAATTCACAAGGCACTTGAAAAAATGGAATCAGGAAAAAAGATTGCTTTATTAGAGTGTATTTCTAATTTAGTGGCAAATGAAATGTTTTCACAGGACAAAATAAAACCAGAAATGGCTGTTATAACAGACGTAATAAAAGGTATTTGTATGCTTAAAAAAGAAATAACACATCTAGTTTTAGTAAGTAACAATATATTTGAAGATGGCACTATTTATGATAAGACAACAATGGAATATATCCATGCAATGGGAAAGATTAATCAAAGATTGGCAGCTATGGCAGATAAAGTTGTGGAAGTAGTAGCAGGGATTCCAGTAACTATAAAATAGTGGCAAAAGTTAAGGAGCAGATAATATGCAAGTTATAAAATCCTTTTTTATAGCAGTTTCGCTTTATTCTAAAATTCCTGTCTTACAGTTTGAGTGGAAAGAAGAGGATATGAAGTATATTTTCTGTTTCTTTCCTTTGATTGGAGCAATAATTGGCATATGCATATATCTGTGGAACTGCTTATGTAATATGTATAATATAGGCATTTTATGCCATACTGCAATAGCAGCTATAATTCCTATTTTTATTACAGGAGGATTTCATATTGATGGCTTTATGGACACAATGGATGCACTACATTCTTATAGTCCCATAGAGAGGAAACTTGAGATTTTAAAGGATTCCCATATCGGAGCTTTTGCAGTTATTATGCTTGCTTTATATGGAATATTCTTTTTAGGAGCACTTTCTGAGATAAAAGATAATACATTGTTAAAAATTATGTGCTGTGGATTCTTTCTATCACGCTGTTTATCTGGAATAAGTGCAGTTTCTTTCCCAATGGCAAAAAAAGATGGTATGCTTTACTTTTTTGTCAATTGTGCTAATAAAAGAGTTGTAAAAGTTACTTTATATATACAAAGTATTATCTGTATAGGGGGTATGCTTTTTTTATCATTTTGGGCAGGATTTTTGGTTACGG
>DKXQ01000101.1 GCA_002493085.1 Lachnoclostridium sp. UBA7122 | reverse complement strand
GACAGCTTCTTTAAACCAGGCAAGTACTGCCAGTCCGGGAAAAAGCATAACCATAAGGACAGCAGCAAGGGCTGGTGCTTCTGTAAAAACGGCAGAAGATGGCTCTCTGGTACTGGATTTTGGCGGACAGATTGCAGTAAAAAGGGTAATTATTAAAATTACTGGCACTAAAAAGACAGAGCCTCTTGTACATATCGCCAAAGTAGAGTTCGTCAACAATATGGATGGGAGAATACCTGCACCTTCACTTGACATTCCGGTGCTCTCAGCTCCAAAGGCAGGAAACCAGCAGATTGATGTATCATGGAGTGCACAGAATAATGTTACAGGTTATGAACTTTATGTAAGTGGTCCTGTTAAAGGAAAAACAGAACATGATTCACAGATTATTAATGTCACAAGTAACAAATACACAATTACTTCAATTAATAATGCATCACTTCTAAACTTTGAAAAATACACAATAAAAGTCCGTTCCGTAAATGGCAGCTGGAAAAGTCCATGGTCAGCAGAAGTAACAGTAATACCTGCACCGCAAAAAAAACCAGCACCACCAGATAATGTAACAGCTACAGGCGGATACCGTTCTCTGCATGTTTCATGGAAAAATATGGATGATGCAAGCTGTTATATGCTTTACTATAAAAAAGCAGATGAAGCTAAAGATAAATACCGTCCAGCTATAGCCGGTTTTGAACCTGCAAAGGATGGAGCCAGTGAAGTTAAAAATTGTATAACTGCTAATAACTATATACTGGAAAACCTTGAAGATGAAACAGAATATTCTGTTTATGTAGCTGGCTGGAATGAACTGGGATGGGGAAGCCCGTCTCTGGAATCTATTGGAAGGACAAAAAGTTCTAACCCTCCAGAGCTTCCAAGTTACAAATTATTAAATACCTCCAATGGTGAAGGCAAAGTATCAGCACATATTACAGCAGCTTCCATTGGTGGCCATGGAGGGGCAAAGATGGTTTCAAGCCCTCTCGACACAGAAGCTAAGAGTGCACTTGGACTGGCAGATAATGACTATAATTCCTACTGGAGCAAGACTGACTGGGATGATGGTGTTGCATATCCTGCTAATGACAGGGGCATGTATATCACACTTGACGATGAATATAAGATGAATTATATAACCTTTGCAGCAATTAATGAAACAGCAGCACTAGAATATGCCAGAATCAGATATTGGAATACAGGAACTGGAAGCCAGCTTGGTGCAGGTAAAGTAGTTGGTGCACGTCTGATTAGAAAGCAGGACCGGAACCAGAATTATTTTTACATTGTAAAGTTTGATGAAACAGTAACCGCCAATAAACTACATATCTGCTTTGGAAGAGGAAGTAAGCGTGCAGAAATGAAAGCAGGGGAAATCCGTTTCTACAAATATGATTCACTTGAAGATGATATTATGGGCTTGTATGAAGATGAAATGCACACTACATTAAAAAGTGGTGTAAATTCTGATACAATTACTACATTAGAAGCACGTCTTGAAACACCTGATGCGGAAAGTGGTGAAAAACATCCTCTTTATAGTGAACTAAAACTGGAAATTAATACTGCGAAAGATATTTTAAATAATAAGCCGTCTCCTTCATATGAAGTAATAAACCAGATTACCAGTAAGAAAGACGGACATCTTGGCTTTAGTGGGTTAAATTCATGGCAGCCGCTTGGCAAGTCTGTCTATGCAGGGGAAACACTTGTTGTATATGTCGGCCACAATACAAAAAGAACAGGTGATTCAACAAACCTGCAGTTAGTAATGACACAGTACCACGCAGAATCAAACAGTCTTGCAAAAGCAACTGCTGCCCTTAAGATAGGACGAAATGACATTACAGTTCCACAGATTGCAGATAAGAACTTTGAACGTGGAGGACAGCTCTATGTCTCTTATTCTGGAAATAACAGTTCTGATAAGTATGCTGTACGTGTTCTTGGTGGAAGTGATATTCCAGTATTAAACTTATATGGAAAAAATGCAAACGACAGAATATTTGCTATTGAAGCCTATATTAATAAGCTTGAAAACTATACAAAAACCATTGAAACAGAACATAACAGTAAGCATAAAGGCGGCAGCAAATCTGTAAATTATGAATATGATGCAAAAAACTGTATATTAAATGCCACTGATATTATAATGGAGAAAATGATGTACTCCCTGCCAGCAACACAGGTATGGCAGCCAATATCAGGTAAATCTGATAAAGTTAATGCACTTGATGTTTCATTAAAAGCAATGGAAGATGCAATGACCCTGTTCTACCACCATAAGGGACTTAGCAATGATGCAAATGCAAAAGATAATGGAAATAATGCACTTCCTTCACAACACTTAAATATCAGGTATATGAGGATGTTTGCCGGGGCATTTATGTATGCTTCTGGAAACCATATTGGTATTGAATATGGTTCAACAAGAACAGCCAGCAGTGCAACAGGCATAGGAAGCTTTGGATGGGGCATTGCCCACGAAATCGGCCACAATATAAACCAGGGCAGTTATGCAATTGCAGAAGTTACTAATAACTACTTCTCACAGCTTTTGACAGGCAAAGAGCGCTATACATGGAACAATGTATACAAAAAGGTTACTTCAGGAGCTACAGACCGCTCTTCCAATGTATTTACACAGCTAGCGCTGTACTGGCAGCTTCATCTTGCATTTGATAATAACAAAGATGACCAGCATGTATATGACAGTTATGAAAACCAGTTTAATAACCTGTTCTTTGCCCGCGTAGATACTTATTCAAGAAATCCTGCCAAAGCGCCACAGAGTTTACTAAATAAATTAGATGGTGGTGCAGACCAGAATATTATGCGGCTTGCATGTGCTGCTGCTAATAAAAATATACTTATATTTTTTGAACGCTGGGGAATGGTACCTGATGACGCTACAAAAGCTTATGCAGCAAAATATGGAGACCCTTATACAAAAGCACTTTATTATGTAAATCCTGATGCAAGGAATTACCGCATAGACCACACTGGTGAAACTGGAACAATACTAGACCAGGAAAATGTTGTAACAGCAACAGCAGCCGCAGAGTCAAACCAGGTCAGAATTGACATTACTACAAACGCAGGTACAGACAAAGACGTAATACTTGGATATGAAATTATCCGCAGCATGACAGACGGCGGCAAGACAGAATCACAAGTAACTGGCTTCCAGCCTGTAAATACTACTGGAGATACTACCACATTTACAGATACTGTTTCTACAATAAATAACAGAGTGATGTCTTATACAGTAAAAGCAGTAGACAAATACCTCAATTACTCTAAAGAAGTACCTGCTGGGCAAGTTAAAATCCAGACAGATGGCGTTCTTGATAAATCGTCATGGACAGTTGGAACTAATATGATATCTGATGATGATAAACCACTTATAACAGATAGTTACGACCCTGAAACAAATGACTATGACCCTGATAGTGGTTATGATGAAAAAAATCCTGGCAGTGTTACACCAAAGACAGAACACAGCATTGACAAAATTATTGATAATAACAAAGAAAGTGCTTATACTGGAGCAGTTCCAAAAGATGCAAAAAGTGGCGCAGAAATCACTATTGATATGCATAAAGTACAGGAAGTAACAGCTCTTAAATACTTTGGCAGCGCACTTTCTTCTGTACAAGTACAGGTAAGTAAAGATGGAAGTAACTGGATTACAGTAAAGACAGGTGCCAGTCTTTCTAAAGTACCAGACGGTGACAAAAAAGGCAGCACTATCTGGTTTGATTCTGTCAAAGAAGAAGAACGTAAAAGCTGGATTGGCACTTATGACGCAAGGTATGTAAAATTAACTACTTCACAAACCGGGATTATCTCAATTAATGAAATAGAAATCTGTGGCCCTTCTGGCGATAACCTTGAGTTTATGACAACAGAAGGCGGAAAACAGGCTATAGGTATCCTTAAAGAAGATTATAAATATGGTGACAAAGCAGAAGATATTATTCATGCTGGTTCATTAGTCTTTACAGGTACATACAAAGGCAATCCCGCTTATAACGTAGTTATGCTATATGATACTAAAGGCAATGTAATTGGGGCAAAAGATGGCAAAGTTGAAGCAGGACAGGTAATATTTGCAAATGTTCCAACAGATGGAGCACTTGGTGAAACCAGTGATGGAACATGGGTATATTATATAGAATCTAAACAGACAGAGAATAACTTTGCAGAATTAAAAGGTACAAGTGTACGTGGGGAACTGTACCGCGTAGATGATGCTAATACTCTGGAAGGAGAACGCATCACCAGTGATACCCTGGTTATAACAATTCCAGATTCCCTGCCAGAAATCACTCTGACAGGCAGTAAGATACCAGACAGCACTGTTAAGTAATAAGTCCCTGCCTGCCGCTTATGTTTCTGCAACATAGAAGCCACGGTCAATTAAATTCGAGGATTTTTGGCATGTTTTTTGCCAAAAATACGAGTTTTTCAGCGCCATTTTGCATGTTTTCTTGCAAAATGTGTGCATTTCAGCGCTGTAAAGCGCTGTTTGTTACTATGAACGGCATAGACCGTGAATAGTAACAATTTACTAATTATATGGAGGTTATTATGAAAAAGTGGATTAGCTACATACTTCTGTCTGCTCTGCTATTTACTGCCATCCCATCTTTAGATGTATCGGCAGCAGAAACAGACTGGAGTGGCAAACTTACAGCAAATGGAAACAATATAAATGTAACATTGGCAGCTCCACAGGCAGAACCAGTAAATATTACATCACTGCATTTCAGGATACAGGTATCTGCTGGCAGTGGCAAAATGGATGCGCCAACATTCAAGTTTGCAGATACAGTTGAAAGCAAGGTAAAAGATGCCGCAGCAATTAAAGATACTGCCTCAGGATATATACTTGATATAGTCATTTCTGGAACAAAAGACCAGAATATCTTTAAAACCAGACAGGCTGGCATAGGAACTATCACACTGCACCCGGCAGCCAGCACATATAAGATAACTGCTGGCTTTACAGGCTTAACCTCAGAAAATAAAGAACCTGCAGCAGAATATATGACAAGTGAAGGCCAGTTTGCACAGGAAGTTTTACTTACAGATACCAGATTAGTTACTATAGAAAAAAAGACATCTGGTTCTGGAGGCGGCAGTTTTATATCCGGAGGTGGTGTCTCTGTAGATTACAGTATAGCCAGCGCCATACCAGCACCATCAAATTCACCAGACGCATCAAAAACGCCAGAAAATACCCAGGTGCCTGCAGTATCTGCAGCTCCTGGCAGCAGTTCTGTACCTGCAGCATCTTCAGTTCCTGGTATTAGTCCTGTACCTGCAGCATCTTCAGCTCCTGGCATTAGCCCTGTTCCTGACCCTGCAGCTACAGCCACTACAGCGCCAGAAACACCAGCAGCTTCACAAGAACCTGTTTCATTTGACAGTCAGAATAAACCACAAGGAAAAGCTGCAATTAAAAAAGGATCTAGCCATATAAATTTTAACTGGAATAAAATTGATGGGGCAGATGGCTATATTATCTGTCAATATAACAAGACAAATTCCAGATATAAAACAATAAAAACCATTTCAAATCCCGAAAAAACAACCTGCTCCATAACAATGAACCCTGCTACTTCTTACATATTCAGAATCCGTGCATTTACAATATCAGAAGATAACAGTAAAATTTATGGAAGATACAGTGATGCCATAAAAATCACAACAGCGCCAGCTTCAATAAAAGGGCTCAGGGCAAAACGTGCAAGAAACTCCAAAGTTTCACTTTCATGGAAAAGAGTACCAGGAGCCAGAGGATACCAGATTTTTTCAAGCAGAAATAAAAATGGCAGATACTCGCTGGCCAAAACAGTTAAAAAAGGTTCTATTATAAATACAAAAATAAAACAGAAAGGTAAAAAAACATATTATTACAAAATAAGGGCATATGTAACCAATGCAAGTAAAAAGCGGGTATATGGGAACTTTTGTAAGAGTATCCCATCAAAATCTTAATTAGTGATTATTCAATAAATTTCTTTTACACTGTCTTATTTAATAAATAGTGTAACTTTACCTGAGGAATTTTTATAAAAAAGTGGGAAATAGTATATTTTTATATAGTATAATATGAACTGAAAGCTTTAGAGTATATGGCTCTGAAAGCTTTAAAGTATATGGCTCTGGCGGTTTCAAAATTTTTCCACCCGGCAGCCGCTTGCGCTTAAATAAAGCACGCAGTGGTGCATCAAATC
>DKXQ01000095.1 GCA_002493085.1 Lachnoclostridium sp. UBA7122 | reverse complement strand
TTAGATATATTGTACAACTTTTTAGGACTCTGGCATGGCATCACATTTAAAGTGTTACAGGCGGCACCTGTTAAACAGATGCCGCCTGTATTTATTGTATACTATTTGGAATTAAAATATGTTTTGCCTCATTTAAAAATTATTACATCAGTTTACGGAAAAGTTCTTTTAAGTCTTCTACTGATGTATCTTTTGGATTGCCTGGACAACATGCATCTGCATATGCAGACTCAGCTAAGAAGTCAAGGTCCTCTTCTTTAAGTGCTTCAAGTTTTGTTGGAATTCCTACATCAACTGAAAGCTGGCGTACTGCGTCAATTGCTGCCTTGCGGTATGCTGCCTGGTCCATTCCAGTTGTGTCAACACCCATAGCTTCTGCGATAGCTTTAAACTTTTCGCCTGTTGTTTCCTGGTTGTACTCCATTACTATAGGAAGCATCATTGCACATGCAACGCCATGTGGTGTATCATAGACAGCGCCAAGTGTATGTGCCATTGAGTGTGCAATTCCAAGACCTACATTAGAAAATGCCATGCCTGTTACATACTGGCCAAGTGCCATGCCCTCACGGCCTTCTGGTTCATTGTTGACTGCTGCACGCAGGCTTTTTGCAATAAGGCGTATTGCTTCTAAGTTCAGGCAGTCAGCCAGTTCCCATGCAGCTTTTGTTGTATATCCTTCTATAGCGTGTGTCAGCGCATCCATTCCTGTTGCAGCTGTAAGCCCTTTTGGCATAGTAGACATCATATCAGGGTCGATAATTGCAATATCCGGGATATCATTGGTATCTACGCATACGAATTTACGTTTCTTTTCTACATCTGTAATGACATAGTTAATAGTTGCCTCTGCAGCCGTACCTGCAGTTGTTGGCACTGCTATTGTAAATACTGTGTGGTTCTTTGTCGGTGCTACACCTTCAAGGGAGCGTACATCTGCAAACTCTGGATTATTAATAATAATGCCTATTGCCTTGCCTGTGTCCATTGAAGAACCGCCACCTATTGTAATCATATAATCTGCACCAGACTTTTTATAAGCTTCTACACCAGACTGCACATTTTCAATCGTAGGATTTGGCTTAATATCTGAATATACTTCATAAGCCTGTCCATTTTTATCTAACAGGTCAGTTACTTTTTTAGTAACATTAAACTTTACAAGGTCAGGGTCAGAAGCAATAAATGCTTTTTTAAATCCTTTTGATTCTATAATCCCTGGGATTTCCTGTATTGCCCCTTTTCCATGATATGAGATTCCATTTAACACAAAACGGTTTACCATAACTTATCTCTCCTTCTTTCTATTATTTTTCATATAAAAACTTTTCAGGCAGTGTAACCTTAAAATCTACTGCAAGATCCCTGAAATTCTGTGGTGTAATTGTCTGTAACTTGTCTGGACGCATTGACAGCATCTTTACAAGTATTTCAGCAGACTTTTCTACAGTATGCATAAGCCCGAAAGTCAGGTCAAAATCTTCCCCTGAACAGAACATTCCATGATGTGCCCATATTGCTACATCATATTCTTTCATTAGTTCACTGGTTGCCACTGCGATATCACGTCCTCCTGGAACCATCCAGCCAACTACGCCAATACCAGATGGAAATACAACTGGACACTCTGTAGCCATCTCCCATAATTCCCTTGTAAATACCTTATCCTCAAGCGGAAGCACAAATGTAAGCGCAATTACATTTGTTGTGTGTGCGTGGTAAATAACCCTGTGCGCACCATTTGAAGCTGCTTTCTTTACTTCATGGTTCATTAAGTGGCTTGGCAGCTCGCTTGTAGGTCTTCCACCATTTACAAGACCCCAGCAGATGCGGTAGTTCTCACCTTTATCATCCAGCTCAACAATACATGTGCTGTCCTCCGGGTCCAATATAACATTGCGGAAATACTTTCCACTTCCTGTTACCATAAAGTATTCTCCTGCAAGCTGTGGTACAGAAGTGCCAATTTCACGCCATTCGCCTGGCTCACCAAAAAACTGTTTTACTTCCTCCACTTCTCCCGGTTTAATGCGGTATGACAGATTGCCCCCATTTCTCTCATGCCATCCCTGCTGCCATCCGTCATCACACATGCGGATAAAGCCCTGTATAAACTTTACATCTAATATACTCATTCTCCTGATTCCTTTCTATAAAATATTTATTCCCAGATTATCTTTTGCCAGTTATATCACGCTCATAAGCGAGTACATCATTAAACCATTTACCGTCAACAGGCACATTGCACTGGCGGCAGTACTCATCCCATATATCACCAAATGGCATTGTCTTAAGTTCTTCCTGTCTTACCATAAGCTCTGTAAACCTGCCTTCATCCTGCAGTGCCTTTAAGTCCTCATGTGGAGTAACAAGAGCTAAAAGCAATGCTTTCTGTATATTGCGCAGGCCTGTTGTCCATGCAGAAATACGGTTAATAGATGCATCAAAGTAGTCAAGTGCAATATACACAGAGCCGTCCAGCCCGCCACAGCGTACAATCTCTTTACAGATTTCCTTAGTTTCATCATCAAGCAGGACAACATGGTCAGAATCCCATCTTACTCCCCTTGTAACATGCAGCGCAATCTCCGGGAAGAAAGTTAACAGTGCTGGTATCTTATCAGAAACAACTTCTGTAGGATGGTAATGACCATTATCCATAAGCGGAATACACTTATCTTTATTCATAGCTGCATAGCTTAATGAAAACTCAGAACTGCCTACAGTATAAGCTTCTACACCAATGCCAAACACTTTGGACTCAACACAAGGTTTTACAAGATTAAAATCATAGTCTTCAGATAAAATCTGGTCAATAGAATCTTTATAGCGCTCACGTGGGCCTTTTCTGTCAGAAGGAATATCTTTATAGCCATCACCTGTCCAGATATTCATTACACATGTCTGTCCAAGTTCCCTGGCAAGATACTGTGAAATGCGGATACATGCTTTGCCATGTTCAATCCAGAACTTCCTTGTTTCCTCATTAGGTGAAGATAATGTCAGCGGGTCACATTTTGGATGTGAAAAAAAGGTCGGGTTAAAGTCACATCCTAAATTCCTCTCTTTACAAAAATCTGCCCATTTCTTAAAGTGCTTTGGTTCTATCTTGTCACGGTCCACCCATCCGCCATTTTCATCGTCAAAGATAGCATAGCTTGCATGCAGGTTTAGTTTCTTTGCCCCTGGACAAAGAGAAAGTACTTTATCAATATCTGCCATCAGTTCTTCTGGTGTGCGGGCACGTCCTGGATAGTCACCTGTAGTCTGGATACCGCCAGTAAGCGGGCCATCAGATTTCTGGTCAAATCCCCTTACATCATCGCCCTGCCAGCAGTGCAGGGAAACACTTGTCTTTTTCAGCTTATCCATTGCCTTCTGGACATCTACGCCAATTTCTGCATAACGTTCTTTTGCTGAATCAAATCTTTCTTTATCTGTCATCCTTTATCTCCTTTTCTGCTTATATATTTTAATACTTTACGCTTCAGGCTCATACTGTTTAATTCCAAAAGAATCAAACACACATTTTCTTGCTTCAGCAAGATTTTCCAATTCTTTTCCATATATCATCTGTGCCATCATATTTCCAATAGCCGTAGCCTCGCCAGGTCCTGCATAAACTGTCTTTCCAGTTGCATTAGCAGTAAGCTGGTTCAGATAAGCAGCATTAGAGCCACCTCCGATAATATGGATGCTGTCGTACTTTCTACATGTATTGTGCTCTATCTCCTGCACTGTTTTTCCATAACAGTCTGCAAGGCTCTGGTAGATTACTGTAGAGATTTCACCTGGTATTTCTGGCACAGGCTGTCCTGTCCTGCGGCAGTAGTCTTTAATTTCCTCTGTCATACTGTCTGGTGCTAAAAATACAGAATCATTTACATCTACACGGGAAGGAAATTCTTTACATTCCTCTGCCATATCACAAAGCTGTGCAAACGAATATACATCTTTTAATTCATGTCTTACAGATTGTATCATCCAAAGACCCATAATGTTTTTCAGATAGCGGAAACGGTAGTCATATCCGCCTTCATTTGTAAAGTTGCCCTGGCCGCTCTCCTCACTGCAGTCTGCCTTTTTAAGCTCAGTGCCCATAAGAGACCATGTGCCAGAACTGATATAAAGCCCGCTGTCAGATGCCAGTGGCATCGCCATAACTGCTGAAGCTGTATCATGGCTTGCACACAACACTACTTTGCAGTTAAATCCAACCTCTTCATATATTTCTTTCTTTAAATCCCCAATCTCTGTTCCTGGCATATTAAGCGGCAAAAATATATCTTTTGGATATCCTAAAAGTTTAATCAGTTCTTCATCCCACTGCTTATCAAAAGGACTTACAAGCTGTGTAGATGTTGCATTAGTATACTCAGAAACTTTATTGCCCGTCAGTAAAAACTGGAAGTAATCAGGCAGCATCAAAAATGTTTCTGCTTCTTCTAAAAGCCCAGGGCTTTGCATCTTAACCGCCATAAGCTGGTAAATTGTATTAAAAATCTGCTTTTGTATTCCTGTCCTCTTGTACAGCTCTTTTTCTGGAACCAGCTTGTACACCTCTTCGTCCATGCCAGTAGTCCTGCTGTCACGGTATCCATACGTACTTCCAAGTACATTATCATCTTTGTCAAGCAGCACATAGTCTACCGCCCACGTATCAATAGACATGCTGTATGGTATCTTTTCCAGTTTCTTGCACACTTTCATCCCATTTACTATCTCAGTAAAAAGGCGCTTTGTATCCCAGAGAAGCTTTCCGTCCTGTTTATCCATACCATTTTCAAACCGGTAGATTTCTTCAAGGACCATCTTCCCGTCTTCCAGATGCCCCAGGATATGGCGGCCGCTTGATGCGCCAATATCCACTGCCAGATAATATGAAGCCATTTTTTTCTCCTCTCAGTTTTAGTCCAGATGAAATTCTTATCATCTGCTTCCAGATATTTTATAGAAAATATTATAGTAAATATGCCATTTTTATGTAACGTCCTGATTTAACAAAAATACTGACCATTTTTATATTTTGATTAGCTTATCATTCTTATGTTCTGTCCTGTACTGGCTGGGTGTCATTCCATAGCGCTTTTTAAACTGCCGGTAAAAATGGCTCTGGTTTTCATAGCCTATGCCTGCCACAATTTCTTCTACAGGCAGTTCTGTTTCCACTAACAGCATTACCGCCTTCTGGAAACGCTTGCGCATTAAAAGTTCCAAAAAGGTGAATCCTGTATTTTTCTTAATCATCCTGCTTATAGCTGGCAATGACTGGTGAAAATCCTCTGCAATACGCCCTAAAGCTGCTGTCTTATACTCAGAGTCAATATATTTTAAAGTTGCATGTATAACAATATCTTCATAACTCTGGGAAGAATCCTCTGCCAGCGTATCAATATTATTAATCAGGTATAAAAAAACCAGTCCCATAGAATACTGGTTAATTATATCTTCATTTTCATTTTCAAAAAAAAGAGAGGAAAGCATATTTTCCATCAGATTAAGTACAGGTTTATGCTCTTTTAAATGAAATACCAGATATTGTGGTACAGGCTTGCTCTGTCTTAATGCTCCAATAAGAAAATCTGCTATTATATTATGTTTTTTCATCATCTGGAGGGGAATATCAAAAAATTCTGGAAGTGCAATAAAGTTAATTCCGAGATCATCTGCTTCTGCCAGTTTTACACTGTGTTCTACATGCTGGTTCATAAGCAGCATATCTCCTGGCCTTGTAACTAACTCTTTACCATCTATGCAATGCGTAATCTTGCCAGCACAGACATATACTATTTCAATATAATTGTGTTTATGGACTGGAAATTCTACAAAGCGGCTGTGATGGCGTACTGTTACTAACTTTCCTTGTTTTAAAAACATCTGGCTGTCAATCTCAAATATATCTTTTCTTGTATATAAATCCTTTTTTACCTGGATATCCCCATCCAGATAAGCTTGTTCTTCCTGGTTAACTGCTTTCATCTTATCCAATAGCCAATTATCCATAATATGCTATATCCTCCCAAATTTTTACCTTTTATTATAATATACCAGATGCTTTTTACATAATGTCCTGATTTGACAAAAATACTAACCATTTTTATCTTCTTTCACAGAACAGAATCTGCGCTTTTGTACCTTTTCCTTCCTCCGACTCAATTTTTATCCTGTGTGACAGTTTTTTTAAAATTTCACTGCACAAATACAGGCCTATTCCTGTTGAGAGTTTATCATCGTGTCCATTATATCCTGTATAGCCTTTTTCACATATGCGCGGCAAATCTGCACTGTTTATCCCGATACCTGTATCCTCAATAACCAGTGCTGTTTCTATAGTACTTGTACTATCACAGTTCCTGCTCTCCATATATATAGAAACACAGCCTTTATTTGTATATTTTACTGCATTGGATAAAATCTGCTCTACTACAAACTCAAGCCACTTTTCATCTGAAATTACAACTACATTAAAATCCTTAAAGTCAAGCTTTATCTTTTTCTGTATAAACATTCTTGCATATTTATGCACAGCTTCTTTTACAATCTTATGTAAATTCACTTTCTTTATCACAAAGTCCGTACTTTCTGAGCCAAGCCGTATATATTGCAATGCCATCTCAGCGTACCGTTCTATATTAAAAAGCTGTGCCTTTTCATATGATACATCAATTTCTGCTGACCGTTCCTGTAACAGAAGTTTCATTGCAGCTATTGGTGTTTTTATCTGGTGGACCCACATTGTATAATATTCATTCATATCATTGAAAACTTTGGAATTTTTATTTAACACGCCAGTATAATAACATACAAGTTTCTTTATAAGCTGCTGGTACTCTGCTTCAATACAATCCTTTGCCTCAGGAAGCGCATCTGTTAATAATTCAATATGCTTTTCTACAATTTTTAAATATTTATATCTATGGAAATATCTATAATAACCATATAACATAGCAAAACAAGCTATAAAAAGCAGCAGGCATATTCCATACATAATCTCGGAAGCAGAAACACCATTCAAAACTAAAATGCATGACATAAGCATAACTTCAGCCACTATAACCAAAAGCCAGAATTTTATTTTATAAATATATGATAAAAATGTTTTCATAACCAAATCTATACAGTCTATAAAACCCTGTATCCGGTTCCTTTCTTTGTCAGAATAAAATCAATAAGCCCTATGCCCGCCAGTTTTTTTCTCAGCCTGTTAATATTTACTGAAAGTGTATTCTCATCAACATAACTGTCACTTTCCCACAACTTTTCCATAAGGCTGTCACGGCTTACCACCTTTCCTTTATTGCCCATCAGAACCTGTAAAATTTTATATTCATTTTTAGTCAGCTCTATCTTCTGGCTGTTATAAACAAGTGTTGTCTCCTCAAGATTAAGGATTACCCCATTATGTTCCAAAAGGCTCGTCTGTCCTCTGAAATCATAGGTCCTCCGCAGCATTGCCTGTACCTTTGCCACCAGTACATCAAGGTCAAAAGGCTTCGCAATAAAATCATCTGCCCCCATATTCATAGCCATAACTATATTCATATTGTCAAAAGCAGAGGAAAGAAAAATTACAGGAACTTTTGAAATCTTGCGTATCTCACTGCACCAGTAATAACCGTTATGTACTGGAAGTTTAATATCCATAAGTACAAGCTGGGGATTCCACTTTGCAAAATCATGCATAATATCTGAAAACTTTTCTGCACACTTCACTTCATAGTCCCATCCCTCAAGATGCTTTTTAACAGCAAGTGCAATAACTTCATCATCCTCTGCTATAAAAATCCTGTACATTTTAAATGTGTTACCCCGCTTTCCAGTTTTATAAATTTAAAAACTTTTCTAAATTATCTTTGTATTTTCTTCCTACTGGAATACTACAATATCCCAGACGCACCATCTGGGTTGACTTGTCATATGAGTGTAGTTTTTTCTTATTAATAATATATCTTTTATGGCACCTTATAAAATATTCTGGCAGTATATCCAAAACCTTAGTTACAGTATAGTTAGCAATAGTAATTACAGATGTATTTATATTAATTATAATATTTTTCCCATTTGTTTCAAGATATTCTATATCCATTGGTACAATCCTTTGGTAAACACCATTAGAATCTTTCAAAAGAAGTGCTTCTTCAGTTTCTTTCCATATCTCAGCTGCATAATCTATAGCTTCTATAAGCTGTTCTGGCTTATATGGTTTTACGAGATATGAACTGCAGTGGATTTCCTGCAATGCCATAAGAACCTTGTCTGCAAACTCTGCAAAGAACAGAACAGGTGTATGCCTGTAGTCCGGCATATCACGTACCAGCCTTGCAAAATCCAGCCAGTCGGGTTCTGATGCATCTTTTGGCAATTCAATATCAAGCAAAAACATATTAAACTTATATATATACAGAACCTCTTTTGCTTCTGTATAACTTTTAGCAACATAAATCTTCCACTGTGGATATTTATCTGCCATTAACTGTTTAATAGTGTTTAATTGTACTAAATTGTCCTCTAATATTAAAACTGAAAACATAATACCCTTCTTTCTTTAAACATTAATGCTTACGGGAAAGACATCTCTGCTTTCTGTGTAATTATCTTCAGGTTTCTTTAGTCTTTTATAATTTATATATCTATTATAACATATGTCCTGTTGTTTGTATAGTAGTCCAGTAAAAAATGATAGTGTAACTTTACCTGTGTATATAATTTTTTTTACAATATGTTTACATTTTATTCATAGCTTACACATTAGCAATTCACAAACTCTGAATATAATGTAACCATCAAATGGAACAAAAACATTTGATAAGTGCTTAAATTTTTTCATACCTTCTCCTTTAAGAAACGCTTTTCAGGCGTTTCTTTTTTTGCTTTACAGGTAAAAAAAACAGCCATCCTGTAACAATATACAAGATGACTGTGTATCACGTATTAATCTGTTGTATAAGGCATTATTGCAACGTGGCGTGCACGCTTAATAGCAACTGTTAAAGCTCTCTGGTGCTTTGCACAGTTTCCTGTAATCCTTCTTGGAAGGATTTTGCCTCTTTCTGATACATATCTTTTTAATTTATTAACATCTTTATAGTCAATTACATCATGCTCTTTATCCGCACAGAAAGCACATACTTTCTTTCTTCTGCGGGCAGGCCTTCTTCTAGCGCCTTCTTTATCGCCTCTGTTGTAAGCCATGCTTAAACCTCCTTAAAATATTCAAATATTCTGTAACAGTTACATCTTACTTAAATGGCAGTTCTTCTTCAATAGCATCAGGAATATTCATAAAGCCATCACCTGCTGCCTGTGCTGGTTCCGGCCTTGCTGGTTCTGCCTGCTGGTATCCGCCACTGCTGCCTGCTGCTGCAGATGCTGCCTTACTTTCGACAAATTCCTGTTCTTCTACAATAACATCTGTTGTATAGACCTTCTGTCCATCCCTGTTAGTATAACTGCCCGTCTGTATACGCCCTGTAACTGCAATCTTTATGCCCTGGTGAAGATAGTTCTCAGCAAATTCTGCACCTTTGCCAAATACAACGCAGCTTATGAAATCTGCGGTCTGGTCATCACCCTGGCGTTTAAACCTGCGTTCTACTGCAAGAGTATACCTTGCTACTGTTGTCTGGGTTTCACCTGAAGAGTAACGTATATCAGGGTCACGTGTCAGACGTCCAACTAAAATAACCTTATTCATAAAGGAAACACCTTCCTTTCTTATGCTTCCTGCCTGACGCATAAGTATCTGAGAACATTGTCCATAATGCGCATAACCTGCTCCACTTTACCTGGAACATCAGATTCACCATCAAACTGGATAAAATAGTAAAAGCCTTCTTTCATATGCTGGATTTCGTAAGCAAGCTTTTTCTTGCCCCATTCCTCAACATTTGTAATGCTGCCACCAGCTTTTGTTACATAATCCTTTGCCTTTTCAACAGTTGCCGCCCTTACTTCGTCCTCAATCTTAGCATCGACAACTAACGCTAATTCATATTTGTTCATAGCTGTCTAAATCCTCCTTTTGGTCTCTGGCTCTTCTCATGACTCTGGTCTTCTGTGATAATTTTAAAACCAGTGTGTTTAATCACAACATGTCCTGACAGAGAAGAACAAGGAAACTAACGTATCACAGTTAGGTATCATACCATATCTTTACATTTAATGCAAGGATAAATAATAAAAATTTTTGAAACAAACAAATGTTCTGAAATTATAATTTTGTTAATTTGTATATTTTTTGCTCATTTATAGTATTGAATATTTTAAGAAAGACGTTATAATATATATATGATGCACTAGAATACGGAAATAATTTTAAACCTGTAATGCATCAGATAAATATTACAAATAAGTATGGGAGACCTAAAAGTTAACTACCCATCCCCTAAGGGGAATGGGCTTGTAAAAGAGCCCATAGTTGACAAGACTAAGTTCTTTTTGAACTGCGTTATGCAGGAATATATAGTTACCAGTGGATGTATCAGCCTCGTCCACTGCTCTAAGGCATATGTTTACACAGTTCTGTATGGGTAAGGAACAGTGACGTATGTGCAAAACCCTGTAATAACATTGTCAAAGGCTGCATTACCCTGGCCAGCAAGGGGCCTTAAAAGCATTGTGCTGGCATAGTCAAAAAAGGAGGATGCAAGGATTATCATGAACAAACAGGACAATATTGAGAAAAAGCTCACCAGGTCTTTTTTCAGGGTGGCAATAATTACAGCGGTGGCAGCAGTGCTAGGCTTAATTGCGCTTATTTATATCTCTGGCAGATATAATTCTGCACTGCACAATTTTGGTTTTGCACAGGGGGATATCGGAAAAACGATGTTTGAATTTGCAGACCTGAGGTCATCTCTTCGTGCAACAATCGGTTACGATGAACAGTCCGCAATTGATACTGTAGTCCAGCAGCACAACGAATCTAAGGAAAAGTTTAACCAGTATTTTGCAGATGTTGAGAATACAATTGTTTCAAGTGATGGAAGAAAGACCTATGATGAGATTAAAGCAGAACTTGAAAACTACTGGAAACTTGATACCCAGATTATGGAACTTGGAGCATCAACTGACAGGGAGGTTTGCAAACAGGCGCAGGATATAGCACTTGGTGAACTAGCACCAGTATATAACAGTATCTATGATAAACTTGAAAAACTTCTGGATGTCAAAGTCACACAGGGAAATAGCCTGTCTAAAACTCTGATGATTATAGAAATATCTCTTGCAGCAATTATAATTTTTGTAATTGTACTTTCAATGCTGTTTGCTATTAGGGTAGGCAGGAAAATTTCAAGACAGATATCTGAACCTTTAGGAAAACTTGGTTCACGTCTTAAGACATTTGCAGCTGGTGATTTATCCTCACCATTTCCAATGGTAGAAACAAAGGATGAAGTGGAATATATGGAAAAAGATGCATCAGAAATGGCAGATAACCTTAATGTGCTTATACGTGACATAGACAAGGTGCTTGGCGGGATGGCATCTGGAAATTACACTGTCAGGTCTGAAGTATCAGACAGATACACTGGCGACTTTAAAAGATTATATGAATCAATGCGTGGTTTAAGAGACCAGATGACAGACACTCTGATATCTATTGGTGATGCTTCTAAACAGGTATCTGTAGGTTCAGGAGACCTGGCAAAAGCAGCACAGTGCCTTGCCGAAGGTGCAACAGACCAGACACAGGCAGTACAGGAACTTCATTCAACTATTTCTGATATTGCAGAAACTATGGAAAAGAGTGCCAAAAATGCAGAAGTATCTTATGAGAAAGCAGAGCAATATGCAGACCAGGCTGATGACAGCCGCAAGGAAATGGATACAATGATGTTAGCTATGGAACGTATTAATGATGCTTCTACAAGAATTGGAAATATTATTTCTGAAATCGAATCTATAGCAGCACAGACAAACCTCCTTTCATTAAATGCTTCTATAGAAGCAGCGCGGGCAGGTGAGTCCGGACGTGGTTTTGCAGTTGTTGCAGACCAGATCAGGGAACTGGCAAACCAAAGTGCACAGGCTGCCATTGATACCAGGGAACTGATAGAAGCCTCAATAAAAGAAGTTGCAGAAGGAAACCGTTCCGCAGAACGTGTATCAGGTGCGATTGAATCTGTAGTAGATGGAATTAAGCAGATTGCAGATTTTTCCAAAAGCTTAAAAGTCATGGTAGAAGAACAGGCTGGCGCAATGAGAAGTGCTGAAGAGGGAATAAACCAGATATCCAGTGTAGTAGAAAGCAATGCTGCTACTGCTGAAGAAGCTTCGGCAACCAGCCAGGAATTATTTGTACAGACAAATATTTTAGATGAACTTATTGGCCAGTTTACACTTGAGAAACATTAAAAGCTAGTTGTTTTATATTCAAAATCTTAAACATACATAGCAAAAACCGCCCATTATATTGGGCGGTTTTCAATTTAAGATAAACCCTCTGAAACTTTTTTCCACCTGTTTTCTTGAAAGCATAACCTGATGGCTGCATCCCTTGCATTTAAGACGTATATCCATGCCTGTTCTCATAATTTCCCACGCATTATTTCCACATGGATGCTGTTTTTTCATTTTAATTACATCTCCAATTTTCAAATCCATAAATCTGCCTCTTTTCTACAAATCTTGCTTGCATTGTTAAAAATATTGGTGTATCATAATAGTTAATACATAGTTTTAAAAACTATATGTTGCTTTATTCCAGCCTACATGATATATACATTAATAATTTCCTGCTGGTTATCATAATATATAGTTATTAATTTAAGGGAGGTTAAACATATGACAGCTATTACAAAACCAAAAAACTTTTTTAAAGAACCAGGGAGTGCAATAACACATTTAATCGGAATCCTGCTTTCTGTTGCCGGTTCTGTCCCAATACTGTACAAAGCCTCTTCAGGCGGCAGTGTACTTCCTGTTGTTGCATCAGGTATTTTTATATCCAGTATGGCACTGCTTTACCTTGCCAGCACACTGTACCATTCAGTGTATGCTTCTGGTACTGTAACATGCGTATTACAAAAGTTTGACCATATTATGATTTACTTTCTTATTGCTGGCACTTATACACCTGTATGTCTGCTGGCACTTCCTGAAAATCCAGGCATCCCGTTGCTGGTACTTATATGGAGTCTTGCTGCATGCGGCTTAATACTTACAATATTCTGGATTAACTCACCAAGGTGGCTAAATTCCACTGTATATATTTTAATGGGATGGCTCTGCTTATTTACATTTAAACCACTCCTTGCATCAATTTCTTTTGCTGCGTTTGCATGGCTTTTTGCAGGTGGTGTTATTTATACAATAGGTGGTATTATATATGCATTAAAACTCCCAGTCTTTAACAGGATTCATAAAAATTTTGGCTCACATGAAATATTCCATCTGTTTGTACTTGGTGGCAGCATCTGCCATTATTACATGATATATGCATACTTGCTCTGAAGCCAGATACCCCGGAGTAAGAAAGAAGATTGATTCTTTCCTACTCTGCCAGACTGGACCAATACAAAGCATCTACTTCATTTCTATATTTTCTATTTCATTAATCCAGCTATAATAGCCTGTTATATCTTTCGTCATTGTATCCATATCAATCCGGGCTGGACTGTACATCATTGCCATCTGTTGTTCACATACTGGGACTTCCACAGCAATATTAAATATTTTCTGGTAACTGCGCTTATAAAGCCTTTTACAGCGGGCATCCTTTGCCGCTTTTTCTGTCTGCTTCAGTAATTTGCCAAACCCAGACTGTCTAATGCCAAAAATATCATTCTTATCTAAATATTTTGCATACAGACTGTCCTCTTCATTAGTATCACACTGCCCTGTCCAGAACTGCTGTTTTCCACTGGCAAGCTTGTTTTCATATTGTTTACCGGCATCTGCTGGCACAATCCGTAAGTTTATGCCAATATCATGTAATAGTGCTGCTGTTTCTGACACCATTCCATACAATGGGTTGTCTTCCCCACCATCTATAATTACCATATATGACATTTTAGCACCTTCTGGCGCACTAATAGCTTTTTTTCCATCTATTGTATACCCTGCTGCCTCAAGATATGAAAGCACAGCTTCTTTAACATATTCATATTTTTCTTCCCTGCCAGTTTCTTTATTATATATCTGGGAACCATTTATATCACTATTATATGCCTCAGAATACCCTTTTTCATTTTCATGCACTGAAAGCCATGAAGATGAAGATACTGGATACTGGATTATACAAGTTCCATCCATATAATAATCATATAAATTACTTCTAAAAGCACTAAATGCAGTGGCAAATGCTTTTCTTAAATTCCGTGACTTTTTACTATAAGCGTCCCTGCCGGTTTTGACAGTATCTGCATTTATGCCAATATACTGGTAAACTCCTGTTGGCATAAAGTTTGTATTAATCTTATTGCCTGATATTTTATCATTAGAATTGGCATAAGCTACCCAGTAGATGTCCTCTTTTGATAATGTAGTGTTAAAAACGTCTACAGTACCCTCTGTAATTTCCAATGCTACAGCATTGCGGTTAAGTGTACTCTCTGGTTTTTCCTCTGGTATCCTGTCAATTTTTGCCTGTGTAGTATTTAAAATCTTTTCCATTTCTTTAAGCTGCACATATGCAATTTTGGGGCATCCCTTATAATATATTTCATTAGATGTATAGTAAATTATCTTTTTTTCATATTTTACAAAACGGTATGGTCCAGCACCTATTGGCGACGATTTATTAGCACACACTGATGAAATATCACCTTTTTTAAATCCAAACCTGTTTTTCGCATAATTGTATTTTTCTATATTTCCATAATAATGGAGCGGGCAGACTGGTATCCTAAGGGATTTAAGCATACTGGCATCATAACCATTTGTTGTAACGGTCATCATATAGTCATTTATCCGGTTTATTCCAGCAATTTTTTTAACTTTTTTATTCTTCTGGTACTTCAAAAGGCCTTTAATATTCTGGCGGCCAAGGCTGCTGCTGCCATTGTAATCTTTATCACATAAAACATACATTGTAAAGAGCACGTCATCTATAGTAACAGGCTCACCATCACTAAACTTAATATCATTACGCAATGTTATGCGGTAAACTGTTTTGTCTTTCTTTTTATTGTATATGGCCTTTATATCAGCAGGTCCATAATAAGTATAATCCCTGCCTTTATATGTCCTTACCTCACCATCAATACCATTGTATATTATCCGTCCCTGTCTGTCGTTGCCTGTAAGATATAACTGTGTAAGGCCAACTGCCTGTTCATCATCTTCGCTCTTTGCAACAAAAGGGTTAAACTTTTTGCTTAATTTATTACAGCCTATAACAAGTGGTACATCTGACTGCCCATCACCTTCGCCTTTTGCATCTGCATTTCCATTATTGACAGCAACTGTTGGCTGTGGCTGCGGTTTCGGGGTCTTTTTCTGCTTATGGCTGCATCCTGCCATGCCGGCAAATATAGAAAGTACAGTTACTAATGCTATAATCCTTTTCAGGCCTGCTCTCATATAACCCCTCCATTTCTGCATATATGCAGAGTAAATATTAACTACACATTTAGAAATTCAAATGGATTTCCAGGGTCACTTTTTAAAAACTGCATAAGCAGATATTCTGCCCTTATAGTGACAAGATCTGTTTCAAGTATTTCCCTGACTCTTTCCTTATCTGCAATTATAACTTCTATATCTTCTGTTGCCTCATTGCCCTCATTGGAAGGCTTGCCTGTTGCATAGCCATATACAGTAATATCACACTCATCAGCCATCCCCTGGCTTTGGATAAACGGTCTCTTAAGATAATCAGGATAATCTGTATAAGGTTCAAAATCCATCCCTGTCTCTTCTTTAATTTCCCTTACTGCTGTCTGCCATGCCGTTTCACCTTTATCAATAAGACCCGCAGGAAGTTCATATACATAGTCGTTGACAGGATACCTGTACTGCTTTACAAGTACGATTTTAGATGTATCCTCTTTAAGAAGTGCATAAAAAACTGCACCCTCCGCCCAGAGTTCTCCAGTCTGGCACATAAGGCTTCCATCTTCCCTTCTGGTAGCAAAATAATATGAAAAATCATTGCCATTTATATCAACAGCTTCTGCTTCATACATATTTAAAAATTTATTATCAGTCTGTTTTTTCCAGCCTTTTACATGTTTACGTTCTTTCATAAATTTAAACCCTCCATTTTTAATGTACAGTTATATCTGCATACTGTCCGCCAGTTACTTTAATTAAATCATCTGGATTAAGAAAAATCTGTGTCCCAAGCCGTCCGCCACTTATAATTATACTTTTATATTTTTTCGCACTCTCGTGCAAAAAAACAGGATACTGCTTTTTCATGCCTATAGGTGTACATCCGCCCCTTATATATCCTGTGACTTTGTTAATATCTTTTACATGCAGCATTTCCATGCTTTTTTCCCCTGCTGCCTTTGCCGCCTGTTTCATATCAAGTTCTTCAGCTATGGGAATCACAAATACATAATACTGTCTGCTTTTCCCAATAGCCACAAGTGTCTTAAATGTAATATTATAGTCCTGTCCAAGCAAGTCTGCTATAGACTTGCCATCTGTGAAATTATCACACTCATATGTATTTATTTCATAGTATATTTTGTTTTTATCCAAGATCCTCATCGCATTTGTCTTTAATTCTTTTGCCATAGTCCACCGTTCCTCTGCTGCATAATAGTGGCAATACCTGCGCCCATCTAACCTTCAAGCCGCTCCAGTGCTTTTAAAACAGAAAGCCTCACCCTGTCCCTGTGCAATGGTTTTACAAGATAATACATATAGCTCTCTATAACTGTATACACATTAAAAGCACGGCCGTCAAGCTTAAATTTATTATATCCCATCTGAAAATATTTTCCATATAAATCTTCAGCTGTAATAAAAGTTTCATTTCCTAAAAACTCATAAAAATCCCTGTTTATTGCCGGGCACATTGGAAAATCTGCACTGTCAAATTCCAGTTGTGCCCTTGATACCTCTCTGTAATGCTTAGTACTGTGTGGACACGAATCCATACAGAAAGAATCTGTAAGAATCTCATACTTATCCCTGTTATCCAGCTCTGCAAGCAGGTCTGTGTTATTAAAAGATTTATCAAGTACTATAATATAATAATCCTTTTTTGCTTCTTTTTCAATCTCTTCAACTGTTTTTATCTCCCTTGTCGTAGAAAGAATTATCTTATAGCCAGAATAATTCTTTCTTATATATTCTTCTAAAAGAGGTGAATTTACTAAAACTTCATTCATTCCATTGTCTGCAAGTGCAAGGCACATATTGCAAAACGTATCATACAGATGCCTTTCTTCCAGCAGTGAGTTAGTAAAGGTAAACCTGCATGGTATGCCTCTGTCATTATACTCTTTAAGTACGGCAAGAACCTGTTCCTTGCGTGTATAGCCAGGACATACCCTGCCGCCATTCCACAGTGAGCCTGGGAAACATCCATATACTGCACCTATCTCTATATTATCATAAAAACATTCAGGATATTCTTTCAGCATGTTTATAATTAATTCATTTAGAGCAAACTTATTATAAAAATCCGGAAGGTAAAACTTTATTTTATCCATTGTATCTTATCTCCAATCTGTTTTAATCATAATAGTATATCGTCCGCCAGTGGCTCATTCATAACTCTGGCTGTTTCAGCAGTATCTTTATTATTTATAATGCAGAGCCATAATTTTATATACATTGCTTCTGGTGATGCCACAGGAAGCACATAAAAACTATATTTATTATAACACTTTACACTTTCATAATCTGCCCCGGCCCCGGCTCCTGTTATAAACACTGGAATATTCTTTAATTTAGTGTATTCTGCAAACTTTGAAAGCCCAGGCAGGCTGCTGCAAAGTGTTCCTGAGTGGTATGTGTAGTGCAGTACTGCCTTTATATTATCACCAGGCATTACATATTCCATGCCAGGATAAGGGTGTATTACTAATATTCCAGAAAAACTGCTGCCATCTGGCACATTAAAAATATTTCTCTGTGTCTGCCTGGCTATAGGAATGTTTTTATTGTAAACAAACCTGCCACCATCAAAATACCCATAATATGAATTACATACACTGTACACATCATCACTGTAAGCCTGGTGCATAATTATCCTCGCTGCACAGTGGATTCTGGGATAATCACCAGTATTGCGGTATGAAACAAATACCCCTGTTCCTTTTTTCTGGCAGATAAACCTGACAGCATAGTAAAAATTATCTGCCCCATTTGAGCGTGGGTCTTCAAGTACATAATTTGCAGACACTAATACTACAGGGATTGCAGAACCTGTCATTATATAACTTGTAAATGCTGCTGTATACTGTAAAGTATCTGTTCCATGAGTTATTATAATACCATCATATAAACTTTGGCTAACACTTTTTAAACACTCTGAAAGCATCCTGAAATTGTCACAAGTGATATTTTCACTAAGTATCTGGTAAGGACTTAATATATCAAAACTAACATCTGTATTATCTTTATATTCTTCTGCGCACTTTCTATATAAATTAAGCAGTTTATATGGTTTGCTGCCATCAGGTGAAATATAGCCAGCGCTTTCTGTGCTCCCGATTGTACCACCTGTAAAAATAACCAGAATCTTCATAATAAATCAGCAAGGAAAC
>DKXQ01000026.1 GCA_002493085.1 Lachnoclostridium sp. UBA7122 | reverse complement strand
GGGTAGTAAATTTGACACTACCAAAATTTTTAAGGAGGTTTTTCAATGAAAAAACAGTCAATTTTATCAAGATTGATGGACTATGCCGGAGGGCATAGGATATTGACCTATCTGTCCTGGGTACTATCTGTAATGAGCGCGCTGTTGGCTCTTGTGCCTTTTTGGTATATATGGCGTATCATTCATGATGTGCTGGAAGCTTCCCCGGATTTCTCACAGGCGGGGAATATCACAGGTTACGGCTGGTCTGCTGTATTGTTTGCGGTTATATCCATCATTGTCTATATAGCCGCCTTGATGTGTTCGCATATGAGCGCGTTCCGGGTTGCATCTAATATCCGAAAAGAACTTATGCGGCATATTACAGCGTTACCGCTTGGCGTGACAGAAAAATATGGAAGTGGAAAATTACGGAGAATAGTAAATACTTCCAGTACCGCGACAGAAACATATCTTGCTCACAGGCTGCCCGACAAAGCGGGAGCGATTGCTACACCTATCGGTTTACTTTTTTTATTGCTTGCGTTTGACTGGCGGTTGGGGCTTTTAAGCCTTGTCCCTGTTGTGCTTGGTTTTCTGATTATGATGAAAATGACAGGGAAAGACATGGAACAGAAAATGAAAGAATATCAAAATGCGCTTTCCGATATGTCAAATGAAGCAGTTGAATATGTGAGAGGCGTGCCTATAGTAAAAACTTTTGGGCAGACAATATTTTCTTTCAAACGCTTCAAAGCTACGATTGATAATTACGAAAAATGGGTAATTGCATACACAAAGGCAATGAGACTGCCTATGCTGTTTTATACGATTGCAATTAACGGTGTGTTTGTATTTTTGATTGCTGGAGGTATTATCTTTACAAGGGGTGGCGTGACAAATGAATTGCTGCTGAATCTTATCTTTTATATTGTGATTACGCCCGTCATTGGTACGACACTCACGAAAATCATGTTTATGAGTGAGGACACAATGATTGTGAGCGACGCAATCAATACTGTTTACGGTGATAAGGAAGTATAGAAATTAACTTATCATCAACGCTGACAAACAGGGTGCAAAAACAGTGAGAAGTGTGTCCTAAATCACTTCTCACTGTATATTTATGGGCGGATATATACTATTACAGTCAATTCATCCGTTGTTTTACTAAGGTCATTTTCAAACCCCCTAGGGTTTTTGATTCTATTTTCTGGGTCATATACAAAACATATTAGTTTTTTGCAATCTGGATGCGCTGTATACCTTGCAATATCTATAATAAGCTCATTAGCCAATTCTTTATTATTTAATCCTTTTCGGGTCTTTTTTGTTTCTATAACAATTTGTTCTTTTTTTAACAAAAAATCTTGTCTTGAAGCTGTGCCGGCATATGAGGGTGTCCATTCTTCCGGTCGAATATCGTCACAATACATTTTTAACAATGCATGGAGTAAGTCCTGCACATCATATTCATCATCTACGTCTAATGTATCACGATTATCATATCTATCACGTAGTTGAATCACTATATGGTGAAATCTATTGAACAAATTACCAAGTAAAGCATCGTTTAAAACAGTTGCTGTTGCAGGCTTTCTTAATGACTCTAATTCCTTTCTATATTCATTTTGATTGGATTCCAAATCTTTTATTATGCCTATTATCAATGGTATATTTTCTTTATGTACATTTTTATTAAAGACAAATTCATTTGATAAAATATTATTTATATTTTTTTGATACCATTTTTCGATTTCTTTGCATGAAAATAAAATAATTTCATAATTGTTTTCAGAAATAGCTTTTGACAATGCACTCAAAATATTTGTTATAGTTGGTTCGGATGTATATTCGTCTATACATCCTATAATACCTGCTAATTTTATTTTTACTATTTCAATATTTTCCATAAATTATTTCCTCCAAGCACCTTTTCATAAATATTATAGCAACTAAAATGTATAAACGCAAAAGAAATATATATGTTACGCAATGAAACGCCATTTTTTAGAGCAGACACATAAAACCCTTGCCCCGTCATTCCAACGTCCGCAAAGCCGCATAAATCAAGGATAAAAAACCTCCTACTGCGTAACAATCCCCATAATAAATTGAGGGCGAAAGCAGTCTGCTGATTTCGCCCTCTTGACTACCCACAAGCAAAGGCGGGAAAAGCTGTCAAGGGCGCGAAGCGCGAAGTTTACCCTTGACAGCTTTTGCTGTCTTTGCTACTTCCTATCGGTCGAAGCGGAATTTCAATATGGCTTCAACCAGCTTCGCCTTTAATCTGTCCTGTGTATCGTCATTGATATGTCCCTTATACATAGATAGGTATTTGATGTGAGCAGTGTAATGCCGCAATACTGCGTCTACTGCTTGCGGCTCTCCGGCAACAACTTTTTGGATTACCTCAAAAGTTATCAGCTTTTTATTCCTCATGTTCCAATCTCTCCCATTCTTTCCGCAACTGTTTCAGTGCAACATTTCTCCGACTGTTTATTGTACTTCTGCAACGCCCGTACAGTCTGCCGATTGCTTCATCACGATAGCCGACAAAGTAATAAAGCAACAAAACTTCTCGTCTTAACTTCGGCAATCTTGATAATGCCGTTGCCAACCGTTCGTCATCAACGATAACTTCCTTTCCCAACACAAGAAATATGGTCGGTTTGTCCTGCTTTTCAAAGTAGCTGTCTATAGCAGACGGTTCAAAATATCTTTCCGACATTAGGTAGTCAAGAGATATTTCCCGTTCTTCTTTCCGCTTCAAATCCCGCCATGCGTTGATTGCTTCATGGCGCAGGACAATCTTGCAGAACGCATTGAACGCATATTCGATATGTTCCATGAACTGTTCAGAATATCTCATTTTCTCTCACCCCCCTTTCTTCCCAGTAGGGGGCTATTACAACAAAAACCCTTGCAGAATATATCCGCATAAGTTCTTAGGTAATATGAGTTAATAAGACATACTACATGATGTGTGTATTCATATCTATAGGCGCAATAGTCCTTGTTAATGGCTCGGCTTTTTTTGACAGATCAACGTCTATCCGATTTTGTTGCTGACATACTTTGCATTTCATTGCAATTCCCTTTGTTAGTTGTATATACAATCTGCTGATTTTATAGAAATAACTTTCCTGAACAAAAAGAGAGCCGACAAACTGTGATTTCTCACAAGTCTGTCGGCTCTGCGTCTGTGCGTCTGGCTCTTTAATGATATATTTTTTCTCAACAAATTTCTAATGTGTATCTTCTTACCATCGTTTCTCAAACGCAATTCTTGTATCTGCACAAAAACCAATTATTGTTACTATTCCAGTAACACACTTTTCAAATGTTGTGCCTAAAAACTGTTGAATAACTCCCACTAATGTTACGGGTAATGTAATAATCAAAAATGCAGAAAGTAATATCCCCCAAAACTTATTTAATCTAACGGGAATAATTCGGCTTGCAATTAAAGTAATCAAAATATTAACAAGAAGTATTACGATAGAACTCGTTGACATTTGCTGTGCTGCTGCAAATGTCTCGGTTCTCCCGCCATTTACCCATAAATAAGGAATAATATTTGCAATAACCAAAATATGCACTATTATACCTATTCCACCACTAATAACACTACATATTCCAGCTTTCTTTAAATCAAATTTTCTAATCCATTCTAACATCATTACATACCTCTGCAAATCCCAATTTGTCACTCCGTTAATCAACTCTGCTTTTTCGTTTCAATCTCTTTAATCACTGTTACCTGTAAATCCTTTGCGTTAATCAAACTTTCCTGTTTACACTTCGGGCAGTAGAGAGGAAAGTTTTTAAGTTCTGTGTCTGCTCGTATCTGTAACCTTGTCTTATTTCCGCAAACAGGACAACGTACCCATTCTGTTATATTCATTTTTTACCACCTCATTATTTCTTACGGTGCAAACATAGCAAGCTGCATTACAAACCTTATAGGCAATGAAGGATATTTCATTTGATTAAAATCTCCAACAAAGAATAGCTCTTTGTTTGGATAGTAAAATGCAAATGAACCTGTTGAACCGCTATGACCTATCAAATTACCTTGTCCCAAAAAGGAAGTAGAAAATCCCCCCATTTTTATTCTCATATAGCCGCTTCCATAATAAAGAGGAAACATAGATAGTTGTAATTTTCTATACGGTTTTGAATCAAGCATTTTTTTGTCAAATAGTTCACCACGGAAAAAAGCCTGTATAAATATCATTAGGTCTTTTGTAGTTGTAATACAACCTCCACTTGCTTTGCTGCACATTATGAATTGCGGTCTATATAGCTGCTTATCCCCATAGTAAACCATAGGTATGTATTCTTTTTCCGAAACAGGCAAATAAGTTTTAGTCATATTTATTTTTGAAAATATGTATTTATCAAACACCTTTTCTAGCGGCTGTTTTGTAATTTTTTCAATAATATCACCCAGTATATTATAGTTAATATCCGCATAATGGGCATTAGCTTTGTAATTAGGCGGGAAATGGGCTTCTTTCTCTTTTGTTAAAGCAATATTTTTTTCAAAGCTAATAAATGCGTCGGATATTATAGCTTGCTTTTTTATACTATTTTTCCCCTCATCATATATATCTGCCAATCCACTTGTCTGATAGAGTAAATCGGATATTTTCAATTCACAAGAATAATCTTTATCTTTATAAATATGCAATCCCTTTAGATAAGCAGGTTCGTAGAAATCTAACAGACTATCATTTAGTGTTATATAACCTTGTTGAATGAGCGTAAAAATACATGCAGCAGTAAACATTTTTGTTATGCTTGCAGCTACTATTGGACTATCTATAGTTTTTCCGCCGTAAGCCTTTGAAAATATAGTTTCTCCTGTTCCTTTTTTAATTAGCACAACACTTTCACAAATCTTTTTTGTCCGAATATATTTATCGAATAAGTCATCATAACTTTTTGCTTTCATAGTATCTGTTTTTCTTTACCTTTCCATAATACTTTCAGTTTTCTAACCCCTAAAAATAAATGTATTTTGCTATTTAGTACGATTAACTATCATATCCATAAGCCAATCTGTCTTTGGCAATGGTGTACTAGGGATTCTGACTTTTTCCTGTGCAATTCCCTGTATGGCACCAAAAACGGCAACACATAGTGAATGGGGATTTCCCTCACGAAACTCGCCACGTTGTTGCCCTTCTAAAATGATAGGAATCCATTGCTTACAAATATCTGCTGATTCTAAAAGTGATGTTATGTCCTTTTCGTTGACTACTGTGTGCTGCACATTATCCATAAACACAAACATCTTTCCAAATGAGGGATTGCTTTCTATCTGCTTAAATACCTTTTTCATGGTTTGAAAAAGGTATTCATAAGGTGCTTCCATTGCTATTTCTGTATCTATTTTCATTTCTTCAACACCAACTTTTACAAGCTCAAGATAAATACTGTCTTTATTGCTGAAATAGTGAAATAATAAACCAGAACTGACACCAGCCCTTCTTGCAATTTCGCGGGTACTTGTACCGTAGTAGCCTTTTTCTATAAATACATCTAGTGCAACTTGTAAGAATTGTTTCTTTCTTTCGTCTCCTTTATCCATAAATTTCCTCCTGCAAATTAAGCATATGCTCAATTTTATACTGCTATCTGAATATTGTCAAGAATTTTGCAGAAACTTTCACCCAATTTTCACCTTTCCCAAAAACGATATAGCGATATCTGGATTTTTTTTGGCGAACTAATCGAACTGTATAGACATATTCTGAATCCTTATTACGTTTCACAAAAATTTTTTTATCTATATTTGGCATTTCCCAAACTTCCCCGTATTTAAGAAGTAAGGAAAACTTTTTGAAGAATTATTCTCAAAACTTCGTCAAAATCGTCCTGTGCGGTGTTGTAGGTAGTGAGAGGACTTATCAGAGGGTTTGGGAAACTTCCCAACAAGCAAAATCTGTCCGACAAGCCATAGACGGACGGGCAGATTTACGGAAAAGGGTACCCTTTTCCTATGCTTGCTCCGAAACTTCTCATTTAGCAAATATGGAAAGGAAGGGAAAAGAATGGATTGGGAACCGGAAATCAAGGACAGTGAATTTATACCACAAAAGAAAAAGCCGACAGAGGAAACCGTCTGCTACAAAATCGGCGGCACTTACTATGAAGTGTCTACCTCCTGCGGCGGCTCGGAACGGCTCCGCGACAAGATGATACGGCTCATAAAATCGGAAACCGTTAAACCACCCAATGACAGACAGGGATAAATGCGCTATAATAGGGTTAGCACATACTGTTTGTCGGGCGTTCATTACAGTAGGAATGAACACATGACAGCAAATACGAATACATATAA
>DKXQ01000025.1:616-12335 GCA_002493085.1 Lachnoclostridium sp. UBA7122 | reverse complement strand
AACTTTTTATGCGGTTATCCTGAAGATTGTTTGAAAGGGCTTTATTTTTTTACGATTTTGTGGTATAACGGAAAATGTTGTATTATAAAATTAATGATATTGGAGGAATTGATTTGAAAAAGTATAGTAAATTTATGGCTTTATTATTATGTGCTTCAATGGCATTGCCATTTACAGGATGTGGTTCTGGCAGTTCTGACAGTTCTAAAAGTTCTGGCAGTTCTGGAAGTTCTGGGAGCAGCCAGGGCAGTGAAGCAGATACTGATGCAAAGGAAACAGGCAGCAGTGAACCTGCTGGCAGTGGGAAAGTTAATTATTCTGACTGTGTTGATGTAGGAGATTATTCAGTAATCAGTCTGACCCAAGGTGAGATTGAGGACAAGACAAATGAAACTGTTGCATCAAACATTAAGCAGACTGGAGATTACAATAAGTCTAAAAAGGGTACTGTAAAGCTTGGGGATACAGTTAATATTTATTATGTTGGCAAGGTGGATGGCAAGGAGTTTGCTGGCGGTTCATGTACAAAGGACACCCAGCCGGCTGGCTATAACCTTGAGATAGGCTCACACCGTTTTATAGATGGTTTTGAAGATGCGCTTATCGGTAAAAAGATTGGAAAAACTTATGACATAGATGTGACATTTCCAGAGGAGTATGGCAATAATACGGAACTTGAGGGAAAGCCTGCTGTGTTTACTGTGACTATTAATTATAAAGTTATCTATCCTGAGCTTTCAGACTCATTTGTAAAGAGCCATTTTAAGGATTTTGATTCTGATTATAAAAATACTGCCGATGATTATACTAATTATATACGTAATGATGTAATGGCCAATATGGCATTAACTTATATCTGTAATAATTCAACTGTAAATAATTATCCAGAGGAAATGATGGAAGAGGTAAAGACACAATATAGAACCCCTGTTCTTTATTATCTTAAACAGCAGAATTTAAGCCTTGATGACTATCTGGCATCACAGAATATGTCATCTGAAGACTTTGAGCAGCAGGTAGAAACAAATGCAAAGAAGGATTTAGCACAAAGACTGGTTATTAACGCAATAGCTGAGAAGGAAAATATTACAGTAGGTAAAGATGAGTTCAAGGAAATGCTTGACAAATATATGAAACAGTTTAATGTTACCAGCCAGGATGAACTTGATAAAACTTTGAAGCAGTATTATGGAACTGAAGCAGAAAATATTATAAATAATGAAGTAATATATAATAATGTAATGAAGCTTCTTTTAAACAATATTGAGGAAACAGGCAATTAAAATACAGCCTGTTAAAATATGGGAAAGGCATGGTGATTAGTTGGGCAAACCAGTTGTTGCAGTTGTAGGACGCCCAAATGTTGGCAAATCTACACTTTTTAATATGATTGCGGGTGAAAGGATATCTATTGTAAAGGATACTCCTGGTGTGACAAGGGACCGTATTTATGCTGATGTATCATGGTTAAACTATTCATTTACGATAATGGATACAGGCGGAATTGAACCTGTGACTAAAAACCAGATGTTAAAAGATATGAGGGAGCAGGCCCTGATGGCTATAGAGATGGCGGATGTTGTGATGTTTGTCGTAGATGTGAGGCAGGGCGTTACTGATGCTGATTTCAGGGTTGCAGATATGCTGCGCAGGGCACAGAAGAAAGTTGTGCTTGTTGTAAACAAGGTTGACAATTTTGACAAATATATGCCTGATGTATATGAGTTTTATAATCTGGGCATCGGTGAACCACATCCAGTTTCGTCAACAGGAAAGCTTGGCATTGGCGATATGCTTGATGAGGTTACAGCGCTCTTTACGTCTGGCACAGATGATAAAGAAGATGAAAGGCCACGCATTGCTATTGTTGGCAAGCCAAATGTTGGCAAATCTTCCATTATAAATAAAATACTGGGTGAAAACAGAGTTATAGTTTCTGATATAGCTGGCACAACAAGAGATGCTATAGATACATCTGTTAAGTGGCAGGATAAGGAGTATGTGTTTATAGATACAGCAGGGCTCCGGCGCAAGAACAAGATAAAGGAAGAGATTGAAAGATACAGCATACTCCGCACAGTTTCTGCTGTAGAGCGTGCCGATGTAGTAGTTCTTGTTATAGATGCAACGGAAGGTGTTACAGAGCAGGATGCCAAAATTGCAGGCATTGCACATGACCGTGGCCGTGGCATGGTAATAGCAGTAAATAAATGGGATGCAGTTGAAAAGGATAATAATTCTGTTAAAGAGTATACTAAAAAAATCAAAAATACTCTGTCATTTATGCCATATGCAGAAATACTTTTTATATCTGCAAAAACAGGACAGCGCATACCAAAACTTTTTGACGGGCTTGAAGTTGCTATACAGAACCATTCACTCCGGATAGCTACAGGAGTGCTTAATGAAATCCTTACAGAAGCTGTAGCGCTTCAGCAGCCACCATCAGATAAGGGACGCCGCCTCAAAATTTATTATATGACGCAGGTAAGTGTTAAACCGCCAGCATTTGTAGTATTTGTAAATGATAAAAAACTTATGCATTTTTCTTATACAAGGTATATTGAAAATAAAATAAGGGAAGCGTTTGGGTTTGCAGGAACACCTTTAAAGTTTATTATCAGGGAAAAGAAAAATAATTCAATTTAACCTGGCGGGACGGTTATTATGTATAATTTGGTTACTATGAACGGCATAGACCGTGAATAGTAACATAATTTGCGGATGGAGGACAGTCTATGGCATGGAATTTATTGTGTTTGGTGATAGGGTATTTTTGTGGATGCATTTCAAGTGCTTATATTGTTGGAAAGTTTTACCATGTTGATATACGCCAAAGTGGCAGTGGCAACGCAGGAACTACTAATGTGCTGCGTACACTTGGAAAACTTCCTGCACTTATGACTTTCGCCGGGGATTTTTTAAAAGCTGCCATACCTGTGCTAGTAGTAAGACTGT
This sequence comes from Lachnoclostridium sp. UBA7122, assembly GCA_002493085.1. Classification (GTDB taxonomy): domain Bacteria; phylum Bacillota; class Clostridia; order Lachnospirales; family Lachnospiraceae; genus Butyribacter. Next base: position 9,377 of record DKXQ01000025.1, on the reverse strand, counting down.
TTATTACATCTGAAAACTGGTATCTGTTATGTCTTTATATAGGTCTTGGCGTAGTTCTTGGACATAATTATCCATTTTATCTTAAGTTTAAAGGAGGTAAAGGCATTGCAGTCACAGCAGCAGTTGTAACATCGACATCACACCCTGTAGTTATCCTTGCAGGACTTTTGATATTTATAGTTGTTGTTGCAGTTACAAGATATGTTTCGCTTGGTTCGCTTTTTGTTGCGTGGTATATTCCTGTGAATACGTTTACTTTATACCAGAACAATGCACATTTTCTGCATATGCTGGCTATAAGCTTATTTTTTACGGCACTGGCATATTACCAGCACAGACAGAATATTGTAAGGCTTTTGCATGGCACTGAGAATAAACTTTGGGGAAATAAAAAATAATAATCTTTTTTGTGGAGGAACAGGATGAGTAAGGTAAGTTTTTTAGGGGCAGGAAGCTGGGGCACTGCACTGGCAGTTATGCTTGCCAGGCATGGCCATAATGTAACCTTGTGGTCAGCCGTTGATTCAGAAGTTAAGATGTTAAAGGAAAACAGGGAACATAAGGACAGGCTTCCAGGAGTAAAACTCCCGGAGACAGTTGTTATTACAGATAATCTGGAAGAGGCATGTACAGGCTATGACCTCATAGTATTTTCTGTGGCATCTCCTTATATAAGGGAAACTGCCAGAAGGGCTGCTGCATATGTGCCAGAAGGACAGCATATTGTCAATGTTGCAAAGGGCATAGAAGAAGACAGTCTTAAAACCTTAAGAGAGATAATATGCGAGGAAATGCCTGGCAGGGATGTAAGTGTGCTTTCAGGCCCAAGCCATGCAGAAGAAGTTTCTGTTGGCATGCCTACAACAGTTGTAGCAGGTTCCAGGAATGAGGCTTCTGCTGCATTTATACAGGAAATATTTATGAATGATGTATTCCGTGTATATATAAGTCCTGATGTAACAGGTATTGAGCTTGGCGGCTCTATTAAAAATGTAATAGCACTTGCTGCTGGTGTAAGTGACGGGCTTGGCTTTGGTGATAATACTAAGGCAGCACTTATTACAAGAGGCATTGCAGAAATTGCGCGCCTTGGAATTGCAATGGGCGCAAGAACCGAAACATTTGCAGGGCTTTCTGGCATTGGGGATTTGATTGTTACATGTACAAGTAACCATAGCCGCAACCACAATGCAGGTTATTTTATTGGTAAGGGTAAATCTGTAAAAGAGGCAATGGAAGAAGTAAACCAGGTTGTAGAAGGAGTTTATTCAGCCAAAGCAGCTTTTTGCCTTGCAAAGAAATACAATGTATCAATGCCTATAGTTGAGCAGATAAATAAAGTGCTTTTTGAAGACCTTCCTGCAACAGAGGCGATTAAAAATCTTCTGACCAGGGAGAAATGCAATGAATATCCTGGCATGGAATGGAAATAAATAAGTAAACATTAAATAGTAAAATAGTGCATATCCTGTATCAGATGTCAGATGTAGTTAGTTATTAGTACAATTATTGAAAGGGATATGCACTATGTATAGGGAAAGTTCCAGTTACCAGTATAATGCAGACAGGGAAGAATACCCTGTAAAGTCACGTTCAGAAAAAATTTCAGAGGCAAGAAGGGCATTTGCAGAATACCCGCCATCTTTCCATAATGAAGAAGTAAATGTACCTGACGGGCAAAGGCATACATTTGGTTTACTCAGGCTTATGGCTGCAGGTATGCTTTTTTTAATCTTAGGCATTGCTTTGTACAACAATTTTTCATATAATGGATTTGATAAAGATTATGTAATAGAATATCTTAATAAAAATGAGTACTGGGACAGTATTGTAAAAAATGCAGGTGATATGGCAAATAAAATTGTGGGATGGTACAATTCACTGGAGGACTGATAATGAGAAAGTTGGCGTTAAGCGATGAGATACTTTTATCTGTAGAAAAACCAGCAAGATATATTGGCGGCGAAATAAACATGGTGGTTAAGAACCCGGCAGATGTGGCAGTACGTTTCTGCATGTGTTTCCCAGATGTATATGAAATCGGAATGTCGCATCTTGGAATACAGATACTTTATGATATGTTTAACAAGCGTGACGATATATATTGTGAGCGGGTGTATTCGCCATGGCCTGACCTTGACAGGATAATGCGGCATGAAAACATCCCGCTTTTTGCACTGGAAAGCCAGCAGCCTGTTAAGGATTTTGACTTTTTAGGCATCACACTGCAGTATGAGATGTGTTATACAAATATTTTACAGGTTCTGGATTTATCTGGCATTGCGCTTAATGCATCTGAAAGAACAGAACATGACCCGTTTGTGATAGGAGGCGGTCCATGTGCATATAATCCTGAACCGGTAGCAGATTTTTTTGATATGTTTTATATTGGTGAAGGAGAAACTGTATATTATGAACTTATAGACAAATATAAGGAGTGGAAATTATCTGGAAATGACAGAACCAGTTTTCTTAAGATTGCAGCACAAGTTCCTGGAATATACGTTCCACAGTTTTACAAAGTTTTATATAATAAAGATGGTACGCTTGCAGATTTTAAGCCAGTAGTTGCTGAAGCACCAGATACTGTTATAAAACAAGTTGAACTGGATTTATCAGAAACATATTATCCTGAAAAACCGCTTGTGCCTTATATTAAAGTTACACAGGACAGAGTAGTGCTTGAGATACAAAGGGGATGTATAAGGGGATGCAGGTTCTGCCAGGCAGGCATGATTTACCGCCCGGTCAGGCCACGCAGCCTGGACTTCCTTAAAAAACATGCCTTGTCAATGCTTAAGTCAACTGGACATAATGAAATTACTTTAAGTTCACTTAGTGCAAGTGATTATAAGGAACTGCCAGAACTTGTACACTGGATGGTTGATGAGTTCCAGGATAAAAAGATAAATATTGCACTGCCTTCACTGCGTATTGATGCATTTGCACTTGATGTTATGTCAAAGATACAGGATGTAAGAAAAAGCAGCCTTACATTTGCACCAGAAGCCGGCACACAGCGCATGAGAAATGTTATTAATAAAGGACTGGCAGAAGAAGAAATATTAAATGGTGCAAGGGAGGCATTTAAGGGAGGCTGGAACAGGGTCAAGCTTTACTTTATGCTTGGACTGCCAGGAGAAACTTATGACGATATAGAAGGCATAGCAGTACTTTCAGATAAGATTGCACGGGAATACTATAATATTCCGAAGGAAAAAAGGAATGGCAGGGTGAATATTGTCACAAGTACATCAATATTTATACCAAAACCTTTTACACCATTCCAGTGGGCTTCTATGGATACAAAAGAAGAGGCAGCAAAAAAACGTGATTTTCTTTTGTCTAAAGTAAAAGAGCAGTTAAATGCCAGAAGCATAAAGTATAACTGCCATGACGAAGATGTTTCAGAACTTGAAGGTGCATTTGCAAGAGGCGACAGAAGGCTTTGCAATGTTATCAGACAGGCTTATGAGAGTGGCTGCATATATGATGCATGGACAGAATATTTCTGTTATGATAAATGGCTAAAGGCATTTGAAGATAATAATATTGACATGGAATTTTACACCAGAAGGGAACGGAGAGAAGACGAACTGCTGCCATGGGACTTTATTGATATAGGTGTTACTAAGGAATTTATGTTTAAGGAATATCTTAATTCAAAGGCAGAAATTGTAACACCAGACTGCCGTGAAAAGTGTGCAGGATGTGGTGCAATGAAGTTTGGATGTGGAGTATGTGTTGAAGAGAGGAGCCAGGGTAATTAAATATGAAAGCCAGAATTAAATTTTCCAAAACAGGCTCAATGCGTTTTACAGGGCATCTTGATGTTATGAGATACTTCCAGAAAGCATTTTTAAGAGCTGGCATAAAAACAGGGTACAGCCGGGGATTTTCACCACATCCTCTTATGTCTTTTACTTCACCGCTTGGCATAGGGCTTGGAAGTGATGCAGAGTATATAGATGTTACACTTGAAGAGGCAGATACTCCATCTGTTATGACAGACAGGCTGAATGTTGTTATGAATGATGAAATAAGAGTAAAGCTTTTTTCATTTATAAAAGATACTGCAAAACCTTCAATGTCTGTGCTTGCAGCATGTGATTACCTTATTGCAGTAAAACCGGAAAGTACCAGCCAGTTTACAGACAGGGAATTTACAAAGAAAAACCTTGATACTTTTATTGTGCAGGATAAAATAGAAATTCTAAAAAAAACTAAAAAGTCGGAGAAAATAACAGATATACGTGAAAATATCTGCTATATATCAGATAACATGGCAGATTTTCAAAAAATGACTGGACAAAATTATGGAAAGCTCTGTATTAATGAAACATATCTGCCTGTACTGTACTGCCAGCTTGCAGCAGGAAGTGTGGTTAATATTAAACCGGAACTTGTACTTGAGGCATTTTGCAATTATTCTGGTACAGAGTACAATCCATTTGCTTACCAGATACACAGGCTTGAGATGTATGCAAAGGCAGATAAAAAACTAATTCCTATGTCTGATTATGATGCTGTCTTACAGACAGGAGGTGAATCCTATGCCTGATGAACTGCTGGTTACAAAAATTGGCGGCAAAATCCTTACTGTCAGGACGGAGTATGGGCGTATTGTGCAGATACAGGCAGAAAATGATAGCAGTGAGCCAGCTATTGGCAATATCTATGTTGGAAAGGTAAGAAATGTTGTTAAAAATATTAATGCTGCATTTGTAGAATTTAAAAAAGGGCAGATGGGTTATCTTCCGCTTGATATGAAACAATGTCCTATACACACAGATGGGGCACACTATAGTGAAGGGCGGGTTCTTACCGGGGATGAGATAATTGTGCAAATTGAAAAAGAAGCTGTTAAATCAAAACCGCCTACACTTACCGGCTGTTTAAACCTTCCTGGCAGATATGCTGTGCTTATCGCAGAAAGCGGCAGACAAAGCATTTCATCTAAGATATATGACAAAGATACCAGGAACAGGCTGGCAGAACTTCTTGGACGGTATATTACACAAGATTATGGCTTTATAGCAAGGACAAACAGTGCCAGTGCAGATATAGAGGATGTTGCCTGTGAAATAGAAATGCTTATAAAAAAATACACAGAAATTGCCAATTATGGAAGACACAAAACAGCATTTTCATGCCTTTACAGTGCGCCTCCAGGCTATCTAAGCAGTATAACTGATTCACATGATGACAGGCTTGAAAACATTATAACTGATGATAAAGAAATCTATAATAATATCAGGACATTCCTTGAAGATAAAAAAACCCCGCTTAGCCAAAAGCTTTTACTGTGGGATGACAGCCACGGAAAACTTGATGCCGTCTATAATATTTCAAAGACAGCAGAACGTGCACTTATGCCAAAAGTATGGCTTAAAAGTGGTGCATATCTTATTATACAGCCTACAGAAGCACTTGTTGCAATTGATGTAAATACAGGCAAGGCTATTTCAAAGAAAAAAGATGTCCAGAAAACATTTCTTAAAGTAAACATGGAAGCAGCAAAAGAAATAGCAGTCCAGTTAAGGCTTAGGAACCTGTCAGGCATGATACTTATTGATTTTATAGATATGGATAGCGAAGAAAATAACAGAGAGCTTATGGAATGTTTAAAACATGAACTGGCAAAGGACAATGTGCAAGCAAGGGCTGTGGACATGACTAAGCTCGGACTTATAGAAGTTACAAGAAAAAAAGTCAGGAAACCTCTTTATTTACAGGGTCTTAAATTTAACTGGCTTTAACCAGGAGGGAAAATGGAATTTTATATACCTGCAAAAATTTATCATGAAGATGGTGCAGTTTTAAAGCATGGTAAAGAACTTGCATCACTTGGCAGAAAAGCATTTATAGTAACCGGTAAATCATCTGCTGTTAAAACAGGAGCATTAGATGATGTTATAAAAGCACTTGAAGATAGTGACACAGGTTATATACTATATGACAAGATAGAGGAAAATCCATCTGTTGAAACTGTAATGGAGGCAGCAGATACAGGAAGAGACCAGGGGGCAGACTTTGTCATCGGTATAGGCGGTGGCTCGCCTATGGACGCTGCAAAAGCTATTGCGCTTATGGTACAAAACCGTGATACCTCTGGAGAGATTTTATACCAGGATATTAAAATAAAAGCACTGCCTGTAGCTGAAATCCCTACCACATGTGGGACAGGTTCTGAAGTTACGCCTTATTCTATACTTACCAGAAATGATAAAAAGACAAAACAGAGCATAAGACATAAAGTTTATCCTGCAATTGCATGTATTGATGCAAAATATCTTAAACATGCACCTGTTTCTGTAATAAGGAATACTGCCATAGATGCACTTGGGCATCTGCTTGAAAGCTATTTTAATAAAAAAGCAACAGACTATACCCGCATGTTGTGCCAGCATGGGCTTATGGCATGGGCAAAAAACCGTACAGTGCTGTCTTGTGGCACGGAGTTCACAGATGAAAACTACAACCAGCTTCTTTTTGCATCCACACTTGCCGGAATGGCAATATCACATACAGGGACATCAATACCACATGGTCTTAGCTATTATATGACATATAATAAAAATATACCACATGGAAAAGCTGTTGGAATGTTTTTGCCAGGATATCTGGCTCTGATAGAAAAAAATCTGGTTCCAGGCTACAGTGATGTCATTGCTGGCATGGGATTTAATAATCTTGAAGAGTTTAAGGCATTTATTGGACACTGTCTTGGAGAATATTGTATTACAGATGAAGATGCTGGCAAAATGGTACAGGAAATGCTTGGCAATCCGCAAAAACTTTCATCAGTGCCATTTGAAACTGGTGAAGAAGAACTGCAGGATATTATTAAGTATGCCAGATAATTTCAAATTTTTATTAAATATTTCTTAAGAAAGGCTTGGCTGCTATGTTTAGATTATGGGCTAAAAAGTTTAAAAATAATAATCAGTTAAAAGATATAACAATAAGTGATATGGCAGAAAATAAAAGCAGGACCAAAAAAATTTTTGATGCTGTTGACGAAGTCTGTTATGCATTTGATTTAAGCAGGCCAGTATGGCTGGAGAAAAATATAAATGAATTTAAACATGCCAGCAAAACCAGGTTTTATCAGGATAATTTCATTGATTCTATTGAATTTGATTTTTTAGAAATACAAGTTATAGAAGAAGATTAGGAGTGGCAGGGGTGAAAAAAAAGAAACTTCCATTTGGTGTAGAATCTTTTAAGGAAATTCGTAAAGAAAATTTTTATTATGTTGATAAAAGTAACTTTATCAAGGATTTGGTTGAATTTGGCGGCAAAGTAAATCTTTTTACACGTCCGCGCCGTTTTGGAAAAAGCCTGAATATAAGTATGTTAAAGACTTTTTTTGAAACTGGGTCTGATGCTGCTCTCTTCGATGGTTTAAAAATTGCAGATGAAAAGGAACTATGTAATAAATATTTAGGAAAATTTCCTGTTATATATATAAATTTAAAAAGTGTAGAGGGTGCATCGTATGAAGATGCATTAATAAGGATGTCTGTGGTTATAAAGAAAGAAATGAGACGGCATCAATATTTACTGCATAGCAACAAACTTTCGGATATTGATAAAAATGAATTAAACATTTTTTTTTCTAGAGACCTTCCAGAAAGTGTACAGGAAAATAGTATATATCTTTTATCAGAAATGCTACATAAACATTATGGCAAAAAGGTTGTTATATTCATAGATGAATATGATGTACCACTGGACAAGGCTTACACCAATGGCTATTACTCTAGCATGGCAGGATATCTCCGTCTGTTATTTGGAGAAGCCCTTAAAACAAATGATTATCTACAGTTTGCAGTTATTACAGGCTGTCTCCGGATTTCTAAGGAAAGTATATTTACTGGTTTAAATAATTTTAAAGTCAGGACTATTGCAGATACAGCTTATGCCAGTTATTTTGGATTTACTGACAGTGAAGTACAGGAAATGCTTTTATACTATGAGCTAGATGCACTTTATGACACTGTGAAAGAGTGGTATAATGGATACCGGTTTGGCAAGACAGACATATATTGTCCGTGGGATGTTGTAAGTTATATAGGAGAACACCTGGAGGATATTGATACCCCGCCTAAGCTCTACTGGCTTGGCACAAGCGGAAATGCAATAATAAAAATGCTGGTTAAAAAAGCAGATATTGAAACTAAATGTGAAATAGAACAATTAATAGAAGGAAAAAGCATAATTAAAGAAATAAGACAGGAACTTACGTACCAGGACTTGGACAAGACAGGGAAAGGGACTATAGATACCAGTAAAGTTAACTTGTGGAGTATGTTGTTTACAACTGGCTACCTTACAATGACCTGCCAGCCATCAGATGCAAAAAATTATGAATTGATTATTCCAAATAGGGAAATTCATGATATTTTTGTAACACAGGTAATGGAATGGACAGAAGAAACAGTTGTCAGGGGTAACACAGAAAGGCTAAAGCAGTTTTTTGCAGCAGTCAGTTCCGGAAATGCCAGAGCTTTTGAAAATATTTTTAATGCCTATCTTGCAGATACAATCAGTATCAGGGATACAAGTGTAGCAAAACCGATGAAAGAAAACTTTTATCATGGGCTGCTATTAGGGCTGCTACGTGCTAATGGAAACTGGTTTGTAAAATCTAATATAGAATCAGGTATTGGATATGCAGATATTGTAGTAGAAATGCGTCCAGAAAATACAGGCTGTGTTTTTGAGATAAAATATGCTGAAAATGGAAATTTTGATA
>DKXQ01000025.1:0-329 GCA_002493085.1 Lachnoclostridium sp. UBA7122 | reverse complement strand
ATGCTGAAAATGGAAATTTTGATAGTGCTTCTAAAAAAGCATTAAAGCAAATCACAAATATGGATTATACAGCACTTTTAAAACAAGACGGCATAGAAACCATATATCAGTATGGTGTAGTCTGTTATAAAAAAACTTGTAAAGCAAAAATATTGACATAGGATAAATATAAAAAAGGGTGGTTAATGTGAAAAAAACTAAAAAATTGCCATTAATACTAACTGTTATTGTATTGGTTACAGCAATTGTTATTGCAATACGTTTTCTGGCGGGTCCAGAAGTACAGAATACAGAATAATATAATTAATATATGGCTCTGGCGGTTTCAA
>DKXQ01000020.1:565-5447 GCA_002493085.1 Lachnoclostridium sp. UBA7122 | reverse complement strand
GTTGTTTACCATTTTTTTACAAATTACACCAAAAAGTACAATATTCCATATATTTTTGTAATTGACAATGCAATACTATTTATCTATAATGAAAAAATTAATATATAAATTGCAAGATATGGAGGGTATTTATGGAAAACCGCATTAAAAATATGACTGAGGGCAGGCCAGTTTCCCTGATTGTAGCTTTTGCGCTGCCTCTGATGGCAGGAAATGTATTCCAGCAGCTATATTCTGTTGTTGACAGTATGGTGGTAGGCAAAGTCCTGGGAGTTAATGCTCTTGCAGCACTTGGCGCTTCCACATGGCCAAACTGGGTGATGCTTGGCATTTTGCAGGGACTGACCCAGGGGTTTTCAATTATTATGGCACAGGCTTTTGGTGCAAAAGATATAAAACGCCTCCGGATGGCTGTAGGAAATTCTATTGTACTTTCTGGAATTAGTTCCATTGTATTTATGATTATGGGACAGTTGCTGGTATACCCTATGCTCCAGCTATTGAAGACTCCATCTGATGTTATTTCCTACAGCCTGCTTTACCTGAGGCTATCACTTGCTGGTATTCCTATTGTTGCAGCATACAACCTGCTTGCATCAATTCTGCGTGCACTGGGTGATGGACAGACTCCACTACGTGCAATGGTTCTGGCTTCTGTAGTAAATGTAGTTTTAGATATTTTATTTGTCAGGATATTTTTCTGGGGCATAGCTGGCGCTGCAATAGCTACTTTAATAGCCCAGTTTGTTTCATGCATTTTCTGCTTTAAATATGTGCGAAAAATTGAGATTCTTCATTTAAAAAGGGAACACCTGCATATACAAAAAAGCCTTGCCACAAATATGCTGGCTGTCAGTTCTCCTATGGCACTGCAAAATGTGCTGATTGCTGGCGGCGGAATGATTGTACAGTCTGTTGTAAACCAGTTCAGCATTGTATTTATTGCAGGATTTACAGCAGGAAGCAAGCTCCATGGGGTGCTTGAGATTGCAACATCTTCATATGGATTTGCAATGACTACATATGTGGGACAGAACCTTGGAGCCCGCCGTATAGACCGGATACGCCAGGGAGTCCGGTCTGCCATTGGTGTAGCTGTACTGACTTCAGTTATAATTGCAGCCGTAATGCTGCTATCTGGCAAGATGGTTATCAGCGGATTTGTATCTGGAAACGGTGAAGAAGCAGCACAGACAATTTCAGTAGCTTACCAGTATCTGGCCATTATGTGTATCTGTCTGCCAGTCCTTTATATTCTGTATGTGTTCCGGTCATCTTTACAAGGTATGGGAAATACAGTACTTCCTATGGTTTCGGGTATAGCAGAACTTATAATGCGCACATCTGCTGTACTGCTGCTTCCGGGATTTGCTGGTGAAACAGGTGTTTTTCTGGCAGAAGTGCTGGCATGGGCTGGCGCAGATGTGGTTTTAATAGCTAGTTATATTATTACAATACGGAAAATCTCTACAGGCAAATTGTAAAACTGCATGCAGGAACATCCAGTACACCATTATTCCATCTGGCAGTCCCATTATATGATAAAAGTACCTTACCTGGGACATCTTCAAGATTGCAGGAGACACTGTGCCCAACAGGGTTTAAAATAACCAGAATGGTCTCTTCTTCGTTGTGCCGCTTATAAATAAATGGGTATGCATCAGGCACAGCATATAAAAAACTGAGCCGGGCATGGCTCTGCAGTGCAGTGTGTGCCTGTCTCAGTGCTGCCAGTTTTTTAACCATATTTAACAAAGAACAAGGCTCTCCAGCCTGTTTTTCTACAGTTGGCCGCTGGCTGTCAGGGTCAATTGGAAGATACAGCTTTTTACTGGCTGCTGATGAAAATCCAGCATTTGTTGTGCTGTCCCACTGCATAGGTGTTCTTGAGCCAGTGCGGTCATAGCCGCCCTCTTTGGATGTCATGCCATCAATATACTTCATGCCAATTTCATCCCCATAATAAATATATGGACAGCCAGGCATAGTTAGCAGAAAGGCAAATGCAAGTTTCATTTCTTCTTCATCAAGTGTATAACGCATACGTTTCATGTCATGATTGCCCGATGGTATACAACATAGTCCCTTTCCATATGTACGTTCCTGCATTTCTTTATAAACTTTTACAAATTCACTAATATCTCCTTCTTCTTTTTTAGAAAAATATGGATTTACACGGAATAAATCCATATAGTGCGTAGCACCTGTATGCAACAGAAAATCCATATGGAAACCAGCCTCAAGTGCCTCAGACGGATTTCCCCACTCTGAAACCAGTACTGCTTCAGGATATGCTTCATCCATCCAGCTACGTATTTTCTGCCATAACAGTTTAGTCCATTTGTAGCCAGGGTCTGCCTTGACAAGGCTTGCCGCCATATCTACCCTGAAACCGTCACATCCCATGCCAATCCAGAAAGACATAATATCCATAAGAAGCAGCCTTCCTTTTTCAGCTTCTTTTGAATCAGCTGCATGCTGCCATGGCTCCGTAACTTCCCCAAACCCATAATTTAGTGCAGGCTGGGTTGAAAAACAATTTGTAGCTACTGCACCCTCCCTGTCAGAAATGCCACGCAGCCATCCATGTATGCCCTGGATAGAATCATCTCCCTGCCAGACCTGGTGTGTCCAGATAAAACGGTTTGTATAGTCATTTTTTTCTGGTTTACACGATTCCAGGAACCATTTACATTCCAGTGAAGTGTGCCCTGCTACAAGGTCTAGCAGTATATGCATGCCTCTTTTATGGACTTCCTGGAACAGGTTCTTTAAATCTTCATTAGTCCCATAGCGTGGTGCTGCCTGATAGAAGTCAGTAACATCATATCCCGCATCATAAAACGGTGATACAAAACATGGATTCATCCAGATAGCATTACAGCCAAGCTCCTGTATGTAATCAAGACGTTTTAAAATTCCATTAAAATCCCCAATTCCATCCCCATTGCTGTCCTGGAAAGACTGGGGATAAATTTCATAAAATATTGCATTATCAAGCCATTTTGCCATAATATTTTCCTCCTTGTGCTGGTTATGCAAAAATGATAACACAGACTCCCGATAAGTCAAGCACATATTCACAATTTGCTGGAATAGCCTGCCGCAAAAAAGGTAATATTCAGATTAAACAAGGGTTGTTAAAATACAAAATGCTGCCGATATTATTATTATGAACATTTTTCCTTTTTCAAAATATAGTGTTAACTTATCTCAGTCTGGGATAAAGCCTCTGGCCGGTGGCAGACATTATGGATGGGCTGTATTTTCAGACAATCTTAATTAGAAAGGAGGCCAGGTTAATATGAAAATCGGAGGAGCTGGCATTGTAGATGCACAGCAGTATAGCGGCACTATGAACCAGACGGCTGTAGATGCAGAAACTAAAAGTTTCCAGACACAGATTGCAAGTGCGCAGACACAGCTTCAAAAATTATCTGCTAACAGGGAAATGAGTTCCGAAGAAAAAGCAGAAAAACGCCAGGAAATCCAGAAGCGGATTATGGAACTTAATAATATGCTAAGGGAACATAAGATGGAGATGCGCAGGGAAAAGCAGCAACAGGCAGCAGAAGAGGCCGCTAAAAGCGCTAATGCTGAACAGCAGAAAGGACAGCAACAGGACAGCCAGGACAAATCTGTGGATGCTAAAATTGTAGAGGAAAAACCTCAGATTACTGAAACACAAGGGATATCCTCAAAACGTATGAAGTCAATTGTTGCAGCAGACTCTACAGTAAGCAGGGTAAAGGCACAGGAAAATATTTCCAATAACCTTGAAAGCAGGATGCGTATACTTGAAACAGAAATTAAGCAGGCAACACACAGTGGTGGTTATGTTGACGCTAAGAAGGGTGAACTGGAATCTCTGGAAAACAAAGTGGAAAGAATTTCCGGGGCTAAGATGAATATTATTGGCAGTGCTATACAGGAGATGAAACAAGTAACAGATGAAGAGAACAGAAAAGATGCCAAATCTGGCATTGGACAGAATGGAAATACAAAAGAGCCAGCAGAATTACCATCAAAAGACTTTACAACAAAGAAACAAGTGGATATGTATACAAAAGGAAAGATGTTTTCCAATGTTGACATCCATTTTTAATAGTGGTGGCATATTAATTATATATTGCTTAGGACAGCACAGCTGGGAATTTATGTTTACAGCTATGCTGTTTTTTGCATTGCAGATAATACCCATATCTTCTCATACAAAGTAAAATTGTAATATATTGACAAAGTTTATTGTATCAGATATCATGATATTATATCATGAAAACAGCCTATATACAGCACAGATTGTTACTATTCACGGCTGCGCCGCTCATAGTAACAAGTAGCGCTTTCAGCGCTAAAAATGCACACATTTTGCAAAAATCACGCAAAATGGCGCTGCAAAACTCGTACTTTTGGCATAAATCATGCCAAAAATTCTCGAATTTAGCCGGCCGTGAATAGTAACCACAGATTGCATATACCGGATTTTGCTTTCATGATAATAAAAAGGAAAGGCAGGAGAAGTTATGGAATTAAAAGACAAAAAGTATATAAAACTGCTGGCAGAAAAATATCCTTCTAAACAGGCAGTTTGCAGGGAAATTATTAATCTTAGTGCAATTTTAAATCTGCCAAAGGGAACAGAACACTTTATGAGTGACCTTCATGGAGAATATGAGGCATTTTTTCATATTTTAAATAACTGTTCCGGGGTAATACGTGAAAAAGTGAACCTGTTATTTGGCGATATACTGACAGATTTTGAACAGCAGGAAATCTGTACATTGATTTATTATCCAAGGGAGAAACTTGCAATGCTGCAGAAGCAGGAAAATCTGTCAGATGAATGGTACCGCATGGTTTTAAACCAGCTTATTGAAATTGC
>DKXQ01000020.1:0-234 GCA_002493085.1 Lachnoclostridium sp. UBA7122 | reverse complement strand
AAATATACAAGGTCTAAGGTCAGAAAGGCTATGCCTGAAGAATTTTCATATATTATAGATGAACTGCTACATGTACAGAAAGATGAAGATGATAACCAGGTGCTGTACCACAGTAAAATTATTGATACAATTTTAGAAATTAATAATGCAGAAGAATTTATTGTAGCACTGTCAGGATTAATTAAACAGCTTGCTGTTGACCATCTGCACATTGTGGGGGATATTTTTGACAGA
>DKXQ01000057.1 GCA_002493085.1 Lachnoclostridium sp. UBA7122 | reverse complement strand
TATACATCTTATTTTTATTTATTGATTAACAAAACTTTAACTATTTTTTGTAATTCTTAAGTTGATGACATTGCCCTGCGAGGAAAAATCAAAAAGTATAGAAAAATCAAAATGTTCAAAGGCAAAATCAAATTGTATCAAAGACAGCGTTTACATAGATGATGGGTATTCTGGTGCGTCTTTTGATGACAGGCCAGGATTCCAGAAGATGATGTCAGATATATATGCTAGAAAAGCAGATTGTGTAATTGTAAAAGACCTTTCAAGGTTTGGACGGGATTATATTGAAGCTGGGCGGTTTATACAAAAAATCTTCCCAGCTTTTAATGTGCGCTTTATTGCGGTTACGGATAATTATGACAGCCTTTATGCAGTCCAGGCAGATACTTCCCTTGTGCTGCCGGTAAAAAATTTTGTTAATGATAGTTACTGCCAGGACATAAGTGTGAAAGTACGGGTATGCCAGAAAGCCAAGCGTCTTGAAGGAAAGTGTATTTCTGCATTTGCACCGTATGGGTATTTAAAAGACCCGGATAATAAAAACCATCTGGTAGTTGATAAATATGCAGCGGGCATTGTGGCAAAAATTTTTAAATGGAAAATGGAAGGAATGAGCCTTTTAGCAGTTGCAAATAAGCTTGATTCGCTTGGCATCCTTCCGCCAGCGGAATATAAAAAGATGGCAGGGCTTAAATACCAGACAGGGTTTAAAACTGCAAAGACAGGAAAGTGGTCTGCTGTGTCAGTAAAGCGTATATTAACGGACAGGGTTTATACAGGGGACATGGTGCAGGGAAAACGTGAAAAAATTAGTTATAAGGTGAAAAAGCGCATTATTAAACCAGAAGATGAGTGGATTTATGTAAAAAATACACATGAAGCAGTTATTCCAAGGATTGATTTTGATATTGTACAGGAACTTCTTATGTATGATGGCAGATCATCTGCTGGCACAGATAAAGCAAACTTTTTTTGTGGGATTTTATTCTGTGAAGGCTGTGGTGCACCAATGGTTAAAAGGATAAATAAGTATAAAGGCAGGCAAAAAGTATTTTATATATGCCAGACTAAGAACCAGTCCAGGGGCTGTACCAGACACAGTATACCAGAGGAAATGTTAAAAAACATTGTTTTGAAAGAAATAGTTTTTTTTACGGGTCTGATGGCATCTTATTCTGATGTGCTGGATTTTGTAAAACAGACAGACCTGGATTACAAAAAGGCAATGGAATATGATGTACAGACTGTTATGCTTACCAGGGAATATAACAGGTATTACAACCTGAAAAACGGGCTTCTTTCTGACCTTAAAGCTGGGCTGGCTGACAGGGAGGAATTTGAAGAATTTAATCATATATATGAAAACAGGTGTAAAGAGCTGGAAAAGAAAATTGAGAGCCAGAGAGAAATGACAAAAAACCTGTTAAATAATATTACGTTGGCAGAATCCAGGCTGGAAAAGTTCAGGGAAACAGCGGAAACTGGTGAACTTACAAGGGAACTACTGGTTACTATGGTAAAAAAGATATATATATATAAGGGAAAAAAGGTTGATATTTTGTTCCGTTTTGTAAATGGACTGGAAAAATCTGGCATGTTATCACAGATTGCAAATACAGATGTATCAGGACAGGGGGTAGTATAGATGGCAAGGATAAAGAAGAGATACCAGAAAGCAGAAACGGGTTATAAACAGTTAAACATCCCTGTATTTTCTGCTGGCATATACAGCAGGGTTTCAGTTGACAGTGGTGAAAATAAAACAGAAACTATAGAGAACCAGATAGAGATTGCCAGACAGTTTGTAATGGAAAATAATAGCAGCGTGGAACGGAAAATGGAGATTAAAATATATGATATTTATACTGACAGGGGGATTACAGGTACATCTTTTGAAAGAAAGGGATTTATGCGTCTGATGGAAGATGTAAAAGGACATAAAGTTAACTGTATAATTGTTAAGGATTTATCACGTTTTGGCAGGGATTATATTGAAACTGGCAATTATATTGAGAAAATACTGCCATTCTTTGGCTGCCGTTTTATTGCAGTTACTGATGGGTTTGATTCAATGTCCGGAAATACAGCAGGAGACCAGCTTGTAATTAATATTAAAAACCTTATTAATGACATGTATGCAAAAGATATATCAAAAAGGTCAGCACTTGCAAAAAAAATGGCAGCACAGGCAGGTTTTTATATTGGAAGTTTTGCACCTTATGGCTATAATGTTGCCAGTATAAACGGGATACGTAAATTAGTTGTGGATAACCAGTGTGCTGGCATTGTAAAGCTGGTATTTGAAAAATATGCAGGTGGCTGTTCTTATAATGATATTATTTCTTACCTGTATACAAATAAAATCCATAGGATTAGTGATTATAAAAAATACCACCATGTATACTGTGAAAGTGGTGAAACTTTACACCAGTGGGGGCAGAATGTTATAAAGGGGTTATTAAGCAATGTTGTGTATACAGGCAGTCTGGTACAATGTAAAAGAAGCACAGGATTATACAAAGGACAGAAGAAAATGCTTAAAACCAGTGAAGATGAATGGATTATTACCAGTAACACGCATGAAGCAGTTATAAGTAAAGAACTGTTTGAAAAAGTACGGCAGATGCTTAAAAGAACTGTAAAATGCACACCAATTAAGTATACAGATAAAGAAACAGACAATATTTACCGTAATATTTTATACTGTGGTGTATGTGGAAAGCGCATGCATCCTGTTTTTTATGGGTGCAGAGGAAAAGATGAAAGACATTTTTCCTATTATTGCAGGAATGCTTATATGATTGATGAAAGAAAGTGTGGAAAAAACTACATAAGGGAAGAAGAACTTGACATTTATGTTATAGAACAGTTAAAACAGGTGCTAAAAGCCAATTCTTTATGCCGCCAGAAAATAACTGGATATATGGAAGAAGGAAATAACCAGTTTTTAAAGGCTGTTTTAAAAGCAGAAAAATGCAGGAAGCTGGATATCTTTCTGGCAGAGGCATTAATTGATAAGATATTTGTATTTCCTTGTGGAATTATTGAAATTTATTATAAATTTATGGATGGGGGTGTACAGGCTGGAAAGCAATTACAATAAGTACATGGTTGCTGGATATTACCGCCTGTCTGTGGAAGATGGCAGTACAGAAACAGAAAGCAACAGTATCTTAAGCCAGAGAATACTTGTAAAAAAATATATTGCTGCCCATAAAGAGTTTGAAGGATATGGCTTTTGTGAATTTTATGATGACGGGTATTCTGGCACAACAATGGACAGACCAGGCATACAGAAGCTTCTTGCAGGGATAAAAGATAATAAAATACAATGTGTAATTGTAAAAGATATTTCCAGGTTTTCAAGGGATTATATAGAACTTGGGACTTATATGGAACATGTATTCCCTTTTATGCAGGTCAGGTTTATTGCAGTCACAGACCATTACGACAGTAATGAAAATAATGGTTACAGGGGGTCTGTGGGCATGGATACCGCTTTTAAAAGTCTTTTATCAGATTTTTACTGTAAAGATGTTTCAGAAAAAGTTAAAAGTTCACTTGAAGCAAGAAAGAAACAGGGTAAATATGCTACAGGTTCTGTACCTTTCGGATATATGAAAAACAAAGACAATCCGCAGGAACTTCTGGTTGTTCAGGAAGAAGCAGAAGTTATAAAACGTATCTATTCTTTATCACTGGCAGGGAATAACCTTACAGAAATTTGCAAAGCCCTTAATGATGAAGGGGTTAAAACACCACTTGAATATAAGAATTTAAGAAAAAAGCAGGACAGGAAAGAACTTTTACAGGAACATAAATACTGGCAGCAAACAACAGTCAGGACAATACTTACAAATGAAACTTATACAGGCAGCATGGTTTATAATAAATCAAAACAGGCAGGTGCAGGACAGAAAAAGAAAATACTAAAACCACGCAGTGAGTGGAAAGTGTTCCCAAAACACCATACTGCTATTATAGACAAAGAAACTTTTAACATAGTACAGAAGAAATTCTTCCACAGGAAAGAAACAGAACGTATCCATTTTTCTTACCCGCTCAAAGGAAGGATTTACTGTGCAGGCTGTAACAGGTGTTTAAGGGCAACAAGGCTGTCGGGAGGCGGGCTGTCATTATATTGTGCAAACAGTAAATTAAGAAGTAATAACCAGTGTATACAGAAAACAGTTGGCAATGAATGGATTGAAAATGTGGTATTAAAAGAGATACAGCTGCAGATGGGGAAACTGGCAGACAAAGACATAATTATGAAAGAAACCAGTGAAGTATGCAAAAGTATAAAAGTTAAAAAGCAGGCATTACTGGCAAAGCTTAAACAGGACACAGAAAAGCTTGTTTATGAAAAAGCGGATAACCTTGAAAGATACCATAAAGGTCTTATTACAAAAGAAGAATTACTAAAAAGACGGGATAATATAACAAAACAGTCTAAAGAAATAAAACAACAACAGAAAGAATTAGAAAAAAGGATATGCAGCTGTATTGAAGAAGTACAAAATAAGCAAAACGGATATGGAAAACTGCCTGTATACTATGGGCTTGATGTTTTATCAAGGGAAATGACAGAAGCATTTATAGATAAAATAATTGTATATAACCAGAAAAATATTGATATCTTCTGGACATTTAGCAGGGAATAATATCTGGAAAAAATACAATATACACATACTGGACACCATAGGGGATAGTACGTGGAAATGATTTATATTTATATGGGGATAAATTAAAAGCATATTTAATAAAAGGGGCAAGTTTTTTGCCAGGACAGACAGGAGTAAATACACAGGCAGGATGGGGTGCGCTATGCTTAAGGAACAGTTTGCCATTTTAACAAACAAGCAATATATGAAAAGAAAATAGCAAGATTTAAGATTGCTATTTGGCTGATATACAGGTATAATCATTATTAAAGATTATGTCACTTTTCATTGATGCCTTATAAACACAATATAAAATAGTAAATTAAGAATCAATTTACATAAAATATAATAATCGGGAGGTAAAAAGATGTTATACATAGGAATTGATTTGGGTACTTCATCGGTTAAGCTGTTATTAATGGACGAAGACGGAAAAGTAAAGAATACGGTTTCAAGGGAGTATCCTCTGTATTTTCCACATCCTGGCTGGTCAGAACAAGAACCAGAAGACTGGTACCAGGAAACCATGTCAGGGCTGAAAGAGCTTTTACATGGTTTTGATGGAAATGAGGTTGCCGGCATTAGCTTCGGCGGCCAGATGCATGGCCTGGTTATTCTGGATAGTAATGACCAGGTAATCCGTCCTGCAATACTCTGGAACGATGGAAGGACTAAGGATGAAAATAATTATCTGAATGATGAAATTGGAAAAGAAACTTTGTCAAAGTATACAGCGAATATTTCATTTACGGGGTTTACTGCTCCTAAGATATTATGGGTGAAGAAGAACGAGCCTGAAAATTTTGCAAAGATAAAGAAAATTATGCTTCCTAAAGATTATCTTGCATACAGGCTTACTGGTGTGCATTGTACAGATGTATCAGATGCGTCTGGAATGTTGCTTCTGGATGTGGAAAACCGTACATGGTCAAAAGAAATGTGTGATATCTGCGGCATTTCTGAAGAGATGCTTCCAAAACTTTACGAAAGTTATGAATGTGTTGGAACTGTCCTGCCTGAAATTTCTGCACAGCTAGGACTTGGAGATAATGTAAAGGTTGCTGCAGGGGCAGGGGATAATGCAGCAGCTGCAGTTTCAACAGGTACAGTAGGCGCTGGAAGCTGTAATATTTCGCTGGGTACAAGCGGTACAATATTTATTGCACTGCAAAAATTTGGCGTGGATAAAAATAATGCATTACATGCTTTTTGTGATGCCAATGGTGCATATCATTTAATGGGCTGCATGCTTTCGGCAGCTTCCTGCAATAAGTGGTGGATAGAGGAAATCCTTGGCAGCAAGGATTATGATGGTGAAAATAAAAAAATTGTAAAATTAGGTGAAAACCATGTATACTACCTGCCTTATCTTATGGGAGAGAGGTCGCCTTATAATGACCCGGATGCAAGAGCAACATTTATTGGCATGACTATGAATACTACAAGAGAAGACATGACACAGGCCGTTTTAGAAGGCGTAGCATTTGCGCTTAGGGATTGTCTTGAGGTTGCAAAATCATTGGGCATACAGGTTGAACGTACAAAGATATGTGGCGGAGGGGCAAAAAGCCAGTTGTGGAAGAAAATTATAGCAAATGTATTAAATATTAAGCTGGATATTCTGGAATCAGAAGAAGGACCTTCACTTGGGGCTGCCATGCTTGCAGCAGTTGCATGTGGCAGATATCCAAGTGTTGAAGAGGCTGTAGCAAAGATTGTTAAAACAACCAGTACTATTGAGCCAGAGGCAGGTCTTGTAGAAAAATATGAGGCACGCTACCAGCAGTATAAAAATATTTATCCAGCATGTAAACCATTATTTCAAAAAATAATATAATATATAAAATAAAAAGGAGAATTTAAGATGAATAATATTCCAAAGGTAAAAATAGGCATAGTAGCAGTAAGCAGGGATTGTTTTCCTGAGTCATTGTCAGTAGGAAGGCGGCAGGCATTTGTAAAAGCATATAGCAGTAAGTATGATGAAGCAGATATTTACGAATGTCCTGTCTGTATTGTAGAGAGTGAGATTCATATGGTGCAGGCCCTTGATGATATTAAAAAGGCAGGATGCAATGCTTTGTGTGTATATCTTGGGAACTTTGGACCAGAGATTTCAGAAACGCTGCTTGCAAAACATTTTGAAGGACCAAAAATGTTTGTTGCAGCAGCAGAGGAAACCCAGAATGACTTAAAGCAAGGCAGGGGAGATGCATATTGTGGCATATTGAATGCAAGCTATAACTTAAAACTCAGGAATGTAGGCGCATATATTCCTGAATATCCTGTAGGGGATGCAGAGGAATGTGCAGACATGCTTCATGAGTTTTTGCCAATTGCAAGGGCACTGGCAGGGCTGTCAAAGTTAAAAATCATATCATTTGGGCCAAGACCGCTTAATTTTCTTGCATGTAATGCACCAATTAAGCAGCTTTATAACCTTGGTGTAGAAATTGAGGAAAATTCAGAACTTGATTTGTTTGAGGCTTTTCATAAACATGCTGGCGATGACAGGATTCCACAAGTTGTTGAAGATATGGAAAAGGAACTTGGCGTGGGGAATAAGAAACCAGAGATTTTGAAAAAGCTTGCACAATACGAGCTGACGCTTCTTGACTGGATAGAAGAACACAAGGGATATAGGGAGTATGTGGCAATTGCCGGAAAATGCTGGCCTGCATTCCAGACACAATTTGGCTTTGTGCCATGTTATGTAAACAGCCGCCTGACAGGACGTGGCATCCCTGTTTCATGTGAGGTAGATATTTATGGTGCATTAAGTGAATTTATAGGTACTTGTGTAAGCCAGGATGCTGTAACACTGCTTGACATTAATAATTCTGTGCCAAAGGATATGTATGAAGAATCAATCAAAAATAAGTTTGATTATAAGCATAAGGACACATTTATGGGATTTCATTGTGGCAATACTTGTTCATGCAAATTATCAGGCTATGAGATGAAAAACCAGATGATTATGGCAAGAAGCCTGCCTGTTGAGGTTACAAATGGAACACTTGAGGGTGATATTATACCAGGTGATATTACATTTTTCCGCCTTCAGTCAACAGCAGACTGCAAACTGCGTGCATATGTGGCACAAGGTGAAGTGCTTCCAGTAGCAACACGTTCTTTTGGTTCAGTTGGTGTATTTGCCATAAAGGAAATGGGAAGATTTTACCGTCATGTTTTAATTGAGAAAAATTATCCTCATCATGGGGCAGTTGCTTTTGGACATTATGGACAGGCTTTATTTGAGGTATTTAAGTACATTGGTGTGCCAATAGAGGATATTAACTATAACCAGCCAGCAAGTTTGCCTTATGCCACAGAAAATCCTTTTAAGGGGGTATAGTGATGCAAATTTTGTCAGTTAATTCGCCTGATTTTAAGAAGTATGGCAGGGTTATAAATAATATTGATTTTTCCGGTTTAACTGGAAAGATGAAGGAAACGCCGGTACCTGATGGTGTAGTTTATGAGCCAAGTATTCCTGAACTGGAATCACTTACTGTAATGCAGGAACTTTCTAAGATTATCTATGGGGAAATGCCAGTACAGATTGGATATTGTAATGGACATAATACATTGCTGAATGGCCTGGAGTACCACTGTAATCCGGAAGTCAATGTGGCTGCTACAGATGCTGTTCTTATGCTTGGGTTAAAGTGGGAAATGGAAAGTGATTTTACTTATGACACAGCTATGGTAAAAGCTTTTCTGGTACCTGCCGGGACTGGTGTGGAGCTGTATGCCTCTACATTGCACTATGCCCCTTGTGGTATAGACGGGCATGGATTCCAGGTAGCAGTTATACTTCCCAAAGGAACAAATTATCCATTACAGGAAAGCCACAGCAGAGTACTGCCAGATGGTACAGCCCCGGATGAGGATGCACTTTTAGCTGCTACAAACAAATGGCTTATTGGACATCCACAAGGCGGATTTGATCCGGGGACATTTTGCGGGTTAAAAGGAGAAAACCTTAATATTTTGTAATAAACAGGATTGTGCTATCATGCCATATGCCAGATTACCTGGTATATGGCATGTATTTGTCAGAGGGCAGGTTTTAAATAAAAAAAGGATAACAAATAAAAGATGAAAAACACAGATATACATGAAGGAGCATTTTATACAGGCATTTACCGTAATATGTTTTTAGAAGCAGGTTTTAGTGAAAAAGATATTGAACACAGAAAACAGGAAATATTCCAAACATTGTTTTATGGAAGTGAAGAAGACAGGATATACCATACTGCAGGTACAGACATGGGGTATATAGAGGATACTGGCAACCACGATGTGCGTACAGAGGGGATGTCTTATGGCATGATGATGTGTGTGCAGATGGACAGAAAAGAGGAATTTGACCGCATTTGGAAGTGGGTACAGACTTATATGTCTATAAAGGAAGGTGTTAACAAGGGCTATTTTGCATGGTCCTGCCAGACAGATGGTACAAAAAATGCACTTGGTTCTGCGCCTGATGGAGAGGAATTTTTTGCAATGTCGCTGTTTTTTGCATCACACAGATGGGGTGATGGCAGAGGGATATTTAACTATTCAAGAGAAGCAAAGGAACTGCTTCATACCTGTATACATAAAGGTGAGGACAACAAAGGCGGCAGGGCAATGTGGGATAAAGACAATAAACTGGTACGTTTTATTCCTGAAGTGGATTTTTCTGACCCATCCTATCATTTGCCACATTTTTATGAACTATTTGCGTTGTGGGCTTATGAGGAGGACAGGGAATTTTTTAAAGAAGCAGCAGTGGCAAGCCGGGAGTACCTTAAAAAAGCATGCCATAAAGAAACTGGTCTTTGTGCTGAGTATGCTGGATTTGATGGGACTCCTTATAAACCAGTACAAGAATGTTTTGGAGGGCGGCACGACTGGTATTACAGTGATGCATACAGGACAGTTGCTAATATAGGGCTTGATTATAGCTGGTTTGCAGCAGATATATGGGAACAGGAGGAAGTAGTTAAGTTACACAAATTTTATTGTGAAACGCTGCCAAAGAAGGACAGAGATGGCATTTTTGCAATAGATGGCACAGTGCTTGAAGGGAAGGCACTGCATCCCCTTGCTGTTATTGCTACTAATGCACAGGCAGGAATTGCAGTTAATAATAAAAATGCCTTTAGCCTGGTGCAGGATTTTTTCCGGACTCCATTAAGAAAAGGTGAAAGAAGATACTATGATAATTGTCTTTATTTTTTTGCATTTCTTGCACTAAGTGGAAACTACAGAATATATTGACGGATGCAGCCAATATAGCAATTTTTACAATACATATAGCAATATTTATATAGAATTTCCAGTATAAAAATTTATAATAATTAATAGCGGAATTTATTATAGAATAAAAAAGGAGGATGCCAGCATGAATAGTAATGGTTTTTTTAGCATAGAAAGCCCATTGTATAAATTGATGGTGAAACTTCTGGATATTATAAAGCTGAATTTTCTATGGCTGTTGTGCAGTATTCCTGTTGTAACAATGGGGGCGGCAACAACAGCAGCATTTTATACAGGCTTTAGAATTGAGAAAGATAAGGATGCATATATTGCAGCACCATTTATACGCGAATTTAAAGCTAATTTAAAAAAAGGCAGTATTATTGGTGTTATACAGATACTAATAGTATATGTAATTTATATTGATTTCCAGTTATCGGCAGCAGCAGGGGAAAAACGGTTAGTATATATGGCAGCAGGCATAGTAGCGGTTTTTCTGGCATTTCTTCATTTTATTTATGTATATGCACTTCTGGCAAGGTATGAAAATACTATTATAAATACTTTCCGCAATTCTTTTTCAATTTGTATAAAATTTTTCCCTAAGACTATTGGTTTACTGCTGCTTGTTTTATTAGAGTGTGCAATATTTTTGTGGAATTATACAACTATGTTTGTAGGCTTTTTAATTGGGCCAGCATGTATTGTATTAACTATATGCAGGTTTGTAATGCCAATGTTTAAAAAAATAGAAGCTGAAGCTGTAACAGATAAATCTATTTAAGGAGAATAAAAGATATGGCAAAAAATGAAGCTTTTAACCCATATCTTCCATCGTGGGAATATATACCAGATGGAGAGCCGTATGTTTTTAACGGCAGGGTTTATATATTTGGTTCACATGACCAGTTTAATGGATATGTCTTTTGCATGGATGATTATGTGTGCTGGTCTGCTCCTGTAAATGAATTATGGAACTGGCGTTATGAGGGTGTAATATATAAGAAAACAGATGACCCGTTAAATAAAAATGGTACTATGTGTTTGTATGCGCCTGATGTTACTGTGGGCGCAGATGGCAGATACTATTTATATTATGTACTAGACAAGCTTAGCATTGTTTCAGTAGCAGTATGTGATAAACCAGCCGGGCAGTACAGTTTCTATGGGTATGTACATTACCAGGATGGCACACTACTGGGTGAGGGAGAAAAAGACCAGCCGCAATTTGACCCTGGTGTGCTTACAGAGGGTGAAACTACATATCTCTATACTGGTTTTTGTGGAAAAGGTGATAAATCCAGAAGTGGTGCAATGGTAACTGTTTTAGGAAAAGACATGCTTACAGTTACAAAAGCGCCATCTGTTATTGTTCCAGGCTGTGAATATAGTAAAGGCACTGGATTTGAAGGACATGCATTTTTTGAAGCGCCATCAATAAGAAAAATTGGCAGCATGTATTATTTTATATACTCTTCAGAAGTAATGCATGAGCTATGTTATGCAGTTAGTAAAAGCCCTGTATCAGGTTTTAGTTATGCGGGCATCCTGGTTAGTAATTGTGATTTGCATATTGGTTCATATAAACCTGAAGATAAGATTATGGCATATGGCGGGAATAACCATGGCAGTATCTGCCAGATTAATAATGAATGGTATATTTTTTACCACCGCCATACAAATGGTACATGGTACAGCAGACAGGGATGTGCTGAACATCTGACGCTTAAAGATAAAGGGATGTTTGAACAGGCAGAACTTACATCATGTGGCTTAAATAACGGTCCGCTTGAAGGCCTGGGAGTACATCCGGCATATATTGCATGTCATTTGTATACAGACAAACCAGCAATGTATTCCGGGGACAGTACTTTTCCTAAAATTACCCAGGATGGAAGGGATGGGGATAGAGAAACAGGTTATGTTGCAAATATACAAGATACAACAACAATAGGATTTAAGTATTTCCAGTGTAACAATATTAAAAATATAAGAATCTGGACACGGGGTTATATTGAAGGCACATTTGAAGTACGCCTTGCATGGGATGGTAAAATAGTTGCCAGGCTTCCTATAACATTTTCTAATGTATGGACAGAATCTGTAGCCGGGATTGTAATTCCAGATGGGGTATGGGCTGTATATCTGACATTCAGGGGACATGGCAATGGAAGCCTAAAAGCATTTGAATTATACTAAATAGCAGCAGTTTTAGTCCAGGATTCAGGAGAAGGGTCAGATATGGGGAAAAAATTATTTTGGGGAAAGAAAAGCACTAAAAAGAAAAGTACAGGGAAAGAAGACAAGAAACTAAAAACTTCTTCAGTCCCATTTTACAGAAGCATTTCACTACGGCTTATACTCTGCTTTTTTGTGCCAGTAGCTGGCATACTTATTTTAGGAATTGTGTCTTATAAAAATGCCTCTCTTGCAATTATTAACAGTTATAAGAAATCTGTAAGCCAGACAGCCGATATGCAGCAGCAGTTTATTAATCTGGCTGTTACAAGTGAGATAGACGAATTTAAGAATTATTTTACAGACAGTGATTTAAAAGTTTTCTTTGGCGGGCATATGGAAATCCTGGAGGCAAATAATATACAGAAGAAATATAACAGCAGGCTTTATAATAAGCTTGCTGTAGATGCAAAGGCATCAGGCGCATATTTTATAGCTGACGGGGGAAGAAGCATAAGGGGAGGCACAGCATCACTGCCAATGGACGCTTACAGTCTGTATATATCAACGGCACAGGGGGAAAAAGTTGATAAAAATCCTAGTGACTGGTTTATATTTGGACAGGACACAGAAGCAGACTCTGTACTTGGAATTGACACATCTGCTTACAGTATAAGGGTAGCACGTAAATTTAGTGGTATGCCGGTTATTATGGTAATTGATATAGATACGGAATTTGTGCGCAATGCGTTAAAATCAATAGATGCAGGTAAAGGCGGATGTGTTGCACTGGTTACAAGTGACGGCAAAGAATTTTACTGTGAAGCAGATTATGATAAAAAAGACAGCCTTATTTATGGGACAGAATTTTATGAACAGGCTGTTTCATCAGAAGATATAACAGGCAACCAGATAATAGAATTAGATGGTATGAGTAACTTATTTGTATATGGCAGAATGGACACAGGAAATGTGTTAGTAGCAGCGGTTATACCAGCAGAACGCCTGCTTGCTGAAACGTCCAGTATAAAAAAGATATCTGTTATATTGACAATAGTATGTGCATTAGTTGCACTGGTGCTTGGACTGGCAATTTCAAAAAGGATTGTGAGGATTATAAATTATATACTGCACCAGCTCCGCAAAGTCGCAGATGGAAACCTGGCAGTACAATTCCAGAGCAATGCAAAAGATGAGTTTGGGCTTTTATGCGAGGGTGTAGATATGACAGTTGGCCAGATGAAAGCAATATTAGAAGATGTTAATAATATAAGTAATGAATTAAATGATATAACATCTTATGTTGCAAGTGCGGCAGAATTATTTATGAACACTTCAGGGGATATTAAAAATGCGGTATCTGAAATTGAAACTGGTGTTAATAAATTAGATGAAGGTTCAGAAGAATGTCTTGGACAAATGGAAGCACTGTCTGGAATTATAACAAATGTAAGTGTGAATACAGAAGAAATAGGAAAACTTACCCGGGAAACAGGGCAGACAATCGGTCTTGGCATAGAGCTGGTACATGGGTTAAAAGAGAGTGCAAAAGAAACTACAGATATTACACATAATGTTATAAATTCCATACAAGAGCTGGAGAAGAAATCAAAGTCTATTAATACAATAATATCTACAATTAATTCAATTTCTGAACAGACTAATCTTTTGTCTATAAATGCATATATTGAAGCAGCACGTGCAGGGGAAACTGGCAGGGGATTTGCGGTTGTAGCAGAAGAAATAAGAAAACTTTCTAACCAGTGTATGGAGTCAGCCAGGCAGATTTCCGAAATTGTACAAGAGATAATAAACCAGACAAGTGATGTAGTTTCTACAGCAATAATAGCAGAACAGGCAGTCACTTCGCAGACAGAAACGGTATCAGAAACAGCAGAATATTTTAAGCAGATTGATATAAGGGTAGAAAAATTATTA
Source organism: Lachnoclostridium sp. UBA7122 (assembly GCA_002493085.1). Taxonomy (GTDB): domain Bacteria; phylum Bacillota; class Clostridia; order Lachnospirales; family Lachnospiraceae; genus Butyribacter. The sequence continues at coordinate 269 of DKXQ01000057.1, read as the reverse complement.
GAAGCCCTGGATATTATTACAGTTAATGTCCAGAATATGGACAATTCCAGAAATAAAACATTAGGCACTATTGAAGATATATCTGCAGTTTCCGCAGAAACGTCAGCATGTTCTGATAATGTAAATTCAACAGTTGAAAAACAGGTATCAGCAATTACAAATCTGGATGTTTCAGCTAAACAGCTCTATGAGAAGGCTGATTTCCTGATTGAAATATTAAGTTCATTTAATTTAAAAGATTAATGGGAGATATAGTAATGGAAGGACCA
>DKXQ01000164.1 GCA_002493085.1 Lachnoclostridium sp. UBA7122 | reverse complement strand
ACGGGAACGCCACATCGCAATGCTCAAAGCTGCCCTTCCATACGTGGCACCTGAAAACAGGCATGCAATGGAAATACTGTTACAGGCAAATTCACTTATAAGCCTTGCAATGCAGCCGCCATCAGCAGATATAAGCATCAGCAGCCTTGACGGTGAAGAAAGCCAGCCTTTTATGCCAGACCCTGAGGCAATGCTTATGAATATACGCGAATACTGTACCAAAAGGGAAGCTGAAACAATACAGGTTTTGCTGAATTTTATACACGCTGATAAGCTGTTTAAAAGCTATCGTGAATTTACAAATTCACATCCTGATATGCTTGAGGCTGCTGAAATTAACAATAATAATTCCACTCCGTTAAGCATATTATTCCAGCTTATTAATGGACTTGGTTCACTCAGTGGCAATTTTAATAAAGATGCACCTCCAGGGAAAAATTTTATGATGGAATTCCTTATGTCGCAGCTTCCACCTGAACAAAAAGCAACATTCCAGCAGCTTCAAGGCATTATGGGAAATTCATAGGCGCTGGATTAGCGCAGAAAGGAGCAATATTGGATAATTGGAAAAATAACCCTGCATTTCTTGCAATGGATGCCAGAAAGCGGACAATGGTAGAGTTTTTATTTAACTCATTAAATGGAAAAAATATAAACGATGCGCTTCCAATAATTACAAACTGGAATATGCAGTTAAAACAAAATAATATATCTTTTACCAAAGAGGAAAATGACCTGCTGACACAAATATTTCTACAGGAACTTACTCCTGCACAGATGAAACAGTTTGAGTTCATGAAAGCTTTTATGAAGAAATAACTGTATTTCGTTATAGCCAATATGCCAGCAAAGGCGTGCCTGGATATTTTCCAGAGAAAATAATTATATCCAGACACGTCAAATAGCCATTTGCAAAAAAGAAGATGATATAGTACAATAAAAGATAAATACGTAAACGGAGGCTTATATTATGAGCAAAAATATTGTCGTTGCACTTGGACACAGTGCACTTGGAAGAACTTTTCCTGAACAGAAAAAAGCAGCCAGAAACGCAGCTGCTGCAATTGCAGATTTAGCTGAAGCTAAGTTTAATATTGTAATAACACACAGCAATGGCCCACAGGTTGGCATGATTCACTCTGCAATGGCAGAATTCAGCCGCCTTGAACCATCTAATACAGTTGCACCTATGTCTATCTGCAGTGCAATGAGCCAGGGATATATAGGCTATGACCTGCAGAATGAAATAAGGACAGAACTTTTAAACAGGGGAATATATAAACCTGTTTCTACAATTATTACACAGGTACGTGTTGACCCATTTGATACAGCATTTTCATATCCTAAAAAATTAATCGGACGGTATATGACAGAAGAAGAAGCAAAAGCAGAAGAAAAAAAAGGAAACCATGTTGAATTTGAAGAGGGAAAAGGATACAGACGCATTATCGCTGCCCCGCGTCCTATGGAAATTTATGAACTTGACGCTATTAAGACACTGATGGATGCTGGCCAGATTGTAATTGCTGCCGGTGGCGGCGGGATACCTGTGCTTCAGCAGGGGACACGCCTTAAAGGTGCAAGTGCAGTTATTGAAAAAGATGTAACAAGTGCATGCCTTGCTGAAGAACTGGGTGCAGATATACTTCTTCTGCTTACAGGCGTTGAGAAGGTGTGTTTAAACTTTGGAACACCTGATGAAAAACAACTTGACAGTATGACAGTTGAAGAAGCTGTAAAATATATTGATGAAAAACAGTTCTCCTCTGGTGCTATGCTTCCAAAAGTTGAAGCAGCAGTTTCATTTGCATCATCATCACCAGCACACAAAGCAATAATAACAAGTATTAACACTGCTATTGATGGAATAACAGGCAAGACAGGTACTGTGATTACATGCTGACAAAGCGGACAGGTCTGCTTCAACTCTCTGAATTCCTCATTTTAAAAACCCAGGGTAATGCATATGCTTTACCCTGGGTTAAACTTTAGCAAGTTGTTATTATTTAATTACATCCCTTAATCCTAATTTCCCAATAAGGGTACGGTAAGCTTCAAGGTCTTTTTTCTTTAAATAAGCAAGAAGGTTACGTCTCTGTCCAACCATCTTTAAAAGGCCACGTCTTGAATGATGGTCTTTCTTATTCACCTTTAAATGCTCATTAAGTTCAATAATACGCTCTGTAAGCAAGGCAATCTGTACTTCTGGAGAACCTGTGTCTTCTGGTTTACGTCCATAAGTTTTAATAATTTCTGCTTTTTTTTCTTTACTTATCATAATTTCCTCCTGATATCATGTCTTTTTCCTGCTGCTAAGAACTGGGCGGAGTGTCCATGTCCTGGGCAGAGGCTTTATTAATTTTTACAACTTTTGTATAATAACATAATATCATAACTATTGCAAGAAATTTTTCTGGATACCACCATTGCCGTTTTCACTATTGCTGTTATTGCCACCATTGCTGTTGTCAGAGTTATCACCAGTTTCAGCATCTGATTTTTTACCAAGGGTTACAGTCATAGTTTTTTCTACATACTGGCCATCGCTGGTTCTTTTTATAACAATATCTGCTTTATCACCTGCCCGGCATAGTGCAAGCTTTTCCTGAAGGCTGTCCATATTTTTGACATCCATGCCATTAAATTTTACAATGATATCACCACTCTTTATTCCAGCTTTAGAAGCAGGTGCATCTTCTGTAACTTCTTCAATGTATATTCCCTCTGGAATATTAAGGTACTCTGCATACTCAGAAATTACATCCTTACCTCTTATTCCAAGATAAGCTGCCTGGTCTTCTGGTACAGCTTCTGCTTTTATAATGCTGTCAATAATAGGTTTTGCTGTGTTGACAGGAATAGCAAATCCCATGCCTTCAACTGATGTTTCAGCGTACTTTGCTGAATTAATGCCAATTACTGTACCATCAGCACTGACAAGTGCACCACCGCTGTTGCCTGGATTAATTGCGGCATCTGTCTGTATAAGTTTCATATTGACATCTTCGCCCTGCACTTCCCTGTCCTTTGCACTTATATAGCCAACTGTTACAGAAGTTCCATATCCAAGAGCATTTCCAATAGCTATTGCCTGCTCTCCTACTTTTACATTGTCAGAATCGCCAAGTGTTGCCACTTGGATTTTTCCCATAGTTTCATTTGAAATATCTGAAAGTTTAACTGCCACAACAGCCAGGTCCGCTGCTGAGTCTGTGCCTTTAACCTCTGCACTGCACACACTGTCATCATAAAACCTGATAGATACTTTAACAGATTCTTTAACAGATGAGTTATTGGTATCTGATACAACATGGTTATTAGTTGCAATGTAAATATAATCTTCATCCCTTGCAACTATTATCCCTGAACCACTGCCTTCAGAATCCTGCTGGTATGTCCGCCCAAAGAAATCAGTGTTAGTAAGTGTTGCGGTAACATCAATCGCAACTATAGATGGAAGCACATCATCAACAATATCTGATACACCATTTGAACGTTCTGAAGATGTCTTTATTGTATTTGTCTGGTTTTCTGCTGTACTTTCTGTTGTACTTTTTGTTGTATTTTCACTGCTGTTTTGGTTATCTTTTTCCAAATTGGCAGCAGGACTTTCAATAGCTGTATCGTTAATTAATTTATCCGAAATACGTGTTACACCCTCAAAGCTCATTCCTCCAACAATACCAAAAATTGCCGCATAAGTTGTGATTTTTAAAAAATTTTTATTCATCATATAAAATTTCCCCTTCCACTAAACACATATATTTAAAGTTTTTTAACTGTCTGTTTTTTGTTTATAAACATATATTAACAGCCAATTATGTAGTACTTGTGTTTAATATTTGAAGAAACTGTGTTCAATTCTAAACTAAAAATTATGCACACCATTCTTAATATATACTTTTATCTGTAACTATAATATCCGGGCGTATATCATGTGGCTCTGCTGCAATTTTTTCTGTCTTCAGTACCTGAAAATCATATGCTAAGGCAATTTTATAAATATTATCATTTTTATGCCGGCAAAGATACCTGTCATAATACCCACCGCCATATCCTATCCGCCCATGGCATACATCAAATGCAAGTCCTGGCATAACCATTATTACATTAGATTCTAAAACAGGTGTGCTACTTACAGGTTCTAAAATTCCCCTGTATCCTGGCTTTAAATCATCTGTCCGGCTTATTGCATAAAATTCCATCTCTTTGCCGGAAATACGTGGAACTGCAACTTTTTTATGCCCTGGTTTAAGTAACGCTTCTATAATTTTTAGTGTGTCTGCCTCTGTCCCATATGATACAAACATATAAATCCATTTTGCCTTTTCCAGAATTTTAAGAGCCATAAAATTATTGTACAAATACTGGTTGCGCTGCTCTCTTTCATATATAGAGAGTCCTGCCCTTAACTTTTTCATCCTTTCCCGCAATATATTTTTATCCATATATTTTCAATGCAGCTTCTTTCTGCATACTCCTATATTATTTATAACAGCCTCTGCAACACGTATCCCATCTGCTGCCGCAGATGTTATGCCACCTGCATATCCCGCTCCTTCGCCACATGGATATATCCCATGTATATTAGACTGTAAGCTTTCATCACGCCTGATTCTTACAGGTGATGATGTTCTGCTTTCTATACCTGAAACTACTACATCTTCCCTTGAGTATCCTTTAATTTTTTTCCCAAATGCTTCTATTCCTTCTGCTATTGCATCACCAGCAAAAGAAGGAAGCACAGTCCTGACATTGCCAAATTCATAACTGCCTTTCATATCTGGAATAATTTCTCCAAAGCCTGTGCTTTTTATATTCCTGCAAAAATCGCCAAAAAGCTGTACAGGAATTTTACCATCTGCCTGTTTATAAGCTTTTTCTTCCCATCGGTGCTGGAATTCTACACCTGCAAGTGCTCCATGTCCTCCAAAATCTTCTATAGAAATAGTAACAACTATGGCACTGTTTGCATTTCTTCCGTTGCGTTCATAGTTGCTCATTCCATTTACTGCAAGCCGTCCATGCTCTGACGATGCATTTACAACATAGCCGCCTGGACACATACAGAATGAATAGACCCCGCGTCCTGTCTTAGTGGTATAAGAAAGCTTATAGTCTGCCACTGGAAGCTTTGTATAAAGGCTGCCATACTGGTTATACCCTATCATTTTCTGTGGATGTTCGACACGTACTCCAATTGCAAACGGCTTTGGCTCCATATATATTCCGTTTTTATTTAACTTATAAAAAGTATCACGGGCACTGTGCCCTATTGCAAGTATAAGATGGGTACAATTTAATATTTCACCTGTACTGCTGTTATTATTACAAATATTTCTGGAAATTTTTATGCTGTTTATACCGTCTGCTGTGCACATTATTCCATCCAGTTTTGTATCAAAATATATTGTGCCGCCAAGTCTTATAATTTCTTCCCGCAGTGCCTTTACAACACCTCTAAGCCTGTCTGTCCCTATATGTGGTTTCTGCAGGTACAGTATTTCAGATGGTGCGCCATATTCTGCCAGGGTATTTAAAACCCTGCGGTTATATCCATCTTTATCCTTTACCAGGGTATTTAACTTGCCATCTGAAAATGTACCTGCACCGCCTTCACCAAACTGGACATTGCACTCTGTATTTAACTTTCCGCCATTCCAGAACATTTCAACAATTCTCTGGCGCTCATCTATATCTTTTCCCCGCTCAAGCACAACAGGCTGCAGTCCTGCCCTTGCAAGCTCTAATGCTGCAAATAATCCTGCTGGTCCCATACCGGCAATAATTATATGGCTATCTTTACTGTTATTTATAAAAACTGGTTTACCTGTATATTTTTTATCTGGAATATCTGGCAGTAAAGAAGCATCATTCCTGCAATAACGTTTTATTAGTTTTTGCTCGTTTTTACAGTTAAACTCTACATGGTAAATAAAATTAATAGTTTTCTTATTATTTTTATTTCTTGCATCTAACGATTTCTTTTGTATCCTGAAATTGTTTATTTCCCTGTCTGGTATACCAAATTTTTTAGCAACAGCAGATAACACAAGTTTTTTTTCTTCATCTGTAATTATTCCATGCCTTGCATCTGCTTCTGGCGAAACTTTAAGCACAGATTCTGCCTGTAACCTGGCCTGTGATAATCTTATCATAAAACAGCTTTACCTTTCACTATTTTAAAATACTGCCTTTTTGTATAATATGGCATATATGAATATCTTTATCAATTAAAACTACATTTCCATAGTGCCCTGGTTCTAGTGAACCATAATCATTATAAATGCCTATGGCCTTTGCCGGGTTTTCACATGCTGCACGTACAGCATATTCCAGAGGAATTCCCATATCAATGACTGCATTGCGCATACATTCAAAAAGATTCGTCACGCTTCCTGCTATTGTCTTTGGATGGCCTGCCAGTACAGCACGTTTTCCATGTACATTTACTTTCTGTCCCCCAAGCTGGTACTGTCCATCTGAAAGGCCACATGCCATCATACTGTCTGAGACCAGTATGATATGTTCTGGCCCAAATACATTAAACGTCAGCCGGACAACGGCTGGATGTATATGTACCCCATCTGCAATAAGTTCTGCTTCCGCACCCTGCTCCCATGCTGCTGTCACTGGACCAGGGTCACGGTGTCCAATGCCTGGCATAGCATTATACAAATGCGTCATATGTCTTGCACCAAGTGCAAATGCTTTTTTAGTTATTTCATAATCTGCACATGTATGTGCAATGGATATATTTGCCATATCCCTGCACAATCTGGTAAATTCCATTGCACCATCCAGTTCTGGCGCAATGCTTACCAGCTTAATTAAACCTTTTGCCCTCTTTTGCAGCCGTTTAAACATATCAATATCAGGCTTAGCCAGATACTTAGGATTTTGTGCCCCTGCCATATCCGGATTTATAAACGGGCCTTCCAGATGTATGCCTGCCAAGTCAGCGCCACATCTATTTTTATGGGCAACTGCAGTATCAATTATTCCGTTCAGGACTTCTTCTGGATATGACATTGTTGCCGGACATATGGCAAGTACTCCGTTCTGCGCTTCAAAACAGGCAATTTTTTGTAAACCATCTTCATCTGCATCACAAAAATCATGTCCCACAGCTCCATGCAAATGTATATCCACAAGCCCGGGAATTGCAAACAGGCCTGTACCATCTATTATTTCTTTCTGTCCATATAGCAGTGTATCTTCTGTAATGCGCCCATTGCAGATAATAATGTCCTTCTTGCAAAATTCATGTTCTTTTGTATAAGCATATACATTTTTTATTATCATTTATATACTTCTCCCTTATCTCCTGTGGCATTTTAAAAATAAACTTATTTATGTTTCTTTTCTGGCATAAATCCTTCAAATATAAATATATCAAATATTTTGCGTGCTTCTTTCATTTCATGGCGGTTTTGTATTGTCCATGCAACATTTGTAACTGGAAATAGTTTTCTGGCTATCCTATATGATAAATTGCCACTGTAAAGGTGATTATAAGCAATAAAGTCAGGTTTAGCCAGAAAGTCCAGCATAAGATTTGTACACAAAAATTTTATAACAATATTATTTTTATCTTTTTCTTTAAACATGTCTGATGCAAGCTGTCCCCGCGGAATCTGCGGCTGTAGTTTTTTATATAGTGCAACCGCCAGTGGCTGGAATGATTCTATACAGTATTTTCCTTTGTACTTTTTCATTCTTTCTGATAAAAGCCTGGTTGTCTTTTTCCAGTTTCCCTCAGGTTTAATTTCTATAATAAGAGGAACTTTTCCATCTACTATTTTAAGTACTTCATCTAATCTTGGAATCTTTTCGCTGCTTCCTGCTAAATTATAGCAGAGCAGCTCTTTATAGGTGCAGTCTGTAAGCCTCTTATCTTTTCCGCACATTCTTTCAAGTGATTCATCATGGAAAACTACAAGCCTTCCATCAGATGTTGCCTGTACATCCAGTTCTATCCCAAAACCTAGCCTGACAGCTTCTTTAAATGCAGGTATGGAATTTTCAGGACACTTTTTTTCATTATTATAAAAGCCTCTGTGTGCGAAGTAATATTTTTTAAACAGCTTCATGCGGTCTGGCTGGTTATTTGGTTTTAAACACATATAGTATAATGCTGGTATGCCAATTAAAGGTAAATATTTTTTCATAAAACAACATCCTCTTTTACACGCTTTGTTAAAAACCTTCTTTTATATTTTAACATCGCATAATCTGTAATTTTCTTCTGGTAAACTACATCTGACATGCCACCGATTACTCCTGCTATTGGTATTCCCTGTATAAATTTCAGATATAGCAGTTCATCTGACAATATAAGTGAAGTTTTTTTCATCTGTTCTTCCATGCTTTCTAAAAATGCAAGTTTTCCGCCTGTATTTATCCAGTCATTTATCTCCATATTGCCATTTACAAGTTCATCTTCATGGCAGAGAGATATTTCTATTATTTTTAAAATAAACATGCGTTCTTCCTCTGTTTCATATTCAAATCCAAAGTGCAGTGCAGTTTCATATATGCTTTTTAGAATTACTGAAAGAAATACAGGTATGTCAGGAATCCCCATTCCAAATATTCCCATTCCCACACCTTCAACTGCAGAAATAACCATATTTACAGTTTTGCTTCCAAGCGCCACCCGCCCAAATTTCTTTAAACTATTCTTATTATTTCTTAAATCAGCAGAATACTCATTTATTTTAAAATCCTGCTCATGCTTTTCTTTGTTATATGTTTTTTCAATAAAGCCTGTCCCTTTTTCAAATATAAGCCCAAATGCCTTATAAAACGTTGTATCCAATGTTTTTCCAAGCGTTTCAGGTACATATTTTTCAATTTTTTCCTGTAACTGGGACTGTTTTACTGAAATGTTTTTACTGATAAACTTTTCCTCTGCTTTTGATAAACGCTTTAATTCACTTTTTATCTGTGCACTGTTCATATTTTACCTCATTTCTGCATTTACAGTACCTCCAGGCCATGCTAGTGGCAACTGCACTTTGCTATTTTACTTATTTTAACATTTATGTACAAAAAATTCTATAGCAATTAACAGCATGTTCTACTGTAACTATTTATCTTTTTCTGCATAATGTAATAAATAACTGGTATAATCAAGGATGTAATAAAATGTTTGCAATATTAAGTATTTTAATTCCATTTATAGGAACTATGTCAGGCAGTGCAATGGTCTTTCTTATGAAAAACAGTTTTGATGGCAGGGCAGAAAAACTACTGCTTGGCTTTGCCTCAGGTGTAATGCTTGCAGCATCTGTCTGGTCACTTTTAATACCTTCGGTTGATATGTCTGTGTATATGGGTGGCTATAAATGGATACCTGCAGCGGCTGGTTTTTTAGCAGGAATATTTTTTCTTACCGGGCTTGATAAAATAGTTCCACACTTAAGGCTTGATAATAATACGCCAGAAGGATTGAGATTTAAGATTAAAAAATCAACAATGCTTGCCCTTGCAGTAACATTTCACAATATTCCTGAAGGGATGGCAGTTGGTGTTGCCGTAGCAGGCGCTCTTTCAGGAAATACAGGCATTACTATGGCTGGTGCCCTTACACTTGCATCAGGCATTGCAATACAAAACTTTCCAGAAGGCGCAATTATTTCCATGCCTCTTAAAAATGAAGGGATGCCTAAATTAAAAGCTTTTACATATGGAACACTTTCAGGCATAGTTGAACCTGCTGGCGCATTTATAACAATTGCACTTACAGGACTTATAGTACCAGCCCTGCCTTATCTTCTTGCATTTGCAGCGGGTGCAATGGTCTATGTAGTGGTAGAAGAACTTATTCCTGCTGCACAGTCAGACTGCAGTTTTAACTTAGGTACAATAGGTGTAGCTTTAGGATTTGTTGTAATGATGGTTCTTGATATAAATTTTGGTTAAAAACTTATACTGGTACATGGACTGAACTGCCGGCTGCACTTCCTGCTATATGCCCGCTTGTCCATGCCCACTGTAAATTATAACCGCCACATATACCATCTACGTCAATTACTTCTCCAGCAAAATAAAGCCCTCTGCAAATCTTTGATTCCATTGTATGTACATCTATTTCATCTGTATTTATTCCGCCACATGTCACTTGTGCTTTATCAAAGCTTCCTGTAGACTTAACGTCCATATGCCAGCTTTTCATAACTGCTGCCAGCTTTTTTATGCTAGTGTCTGCCAGTTCTTTTGCAGGACGCTTTAAAGACAGCCCGCACTTTTTAAGTAATGCTGCTGCTAATTTATTGTTAAGCAGCCCTTTAAAAATGTCACCTGTGCTACAATATGTATAATTATTTTTCCTGTTTAAAAGTTCACAGACAATTTCTCTTTTGCCGTATAAAGGCATAATATCTATTATAAGGTATGGTTTCCCTCCCTGGGACAACTCTTTTGATATGTATCTGCTTATCTGGAACACAGGTATTCCTGATATGCCTTGTGCTACAAACTGCAGTTCCCCGCTGTCTTTACCCAGCAGACAGCCTGTCTGGCTATATGCTTTTACACTTCCATTTGTTCTTGCTCCCGCCCAGTCCTGTGTATACTTTTCATCTAATATACACAACGTCAGCGCAGGTACAGGCATAACCAGTGAATGGCCAAAGCCTGCAGCAATTTTATAGCCTGAACCATCAGATCCGTGGACAGGTGATGCCTTGCCTCCCATTGCAATAACCAGCTTTTTTGTAAAATATCTGTCCTTATTAGTTAAAACTGCAAAACCATCCTGCTTTCCAGTTTTTTTATTAATGTATAACTTTGCACCTGTTATTTTCTCATCTATGTGGATTTCTGCACCAGCACTTTTAAGCTGCATATTCAATATATCCCTTACACACAAAGCCTGCCCGGACAGCGGATATACATATCCATTTCTGTCAGAAGGCAGTATCCCATATAACTTAAACAGGTTTACAGTTTCTTTCTGGCCAAACTTCTGTATTGCTTTCCAGGCAAATAAAGGGTCATTTCCCCTGTAGCACTCTGCTTTCTGGTAATAATTTGTATAATTGCATCTGCCATTGCCAGTAGCAAGTATCTTTTTTCCTAATTGTCCCATCTGTTCAATAATAAGGACGTCTGCTCCACTTTCTGACGCAGCAAGGGCAGCCATAATGCCAGCCGCCCCGCCGCCAGCTATTAAAACTTCTGTATATTTCATCCGGAAACCTCACATGAATTTTTATGATGAATAATTTTCCAATATACTGTACAGTTCTTCTTCGTCACTTACTTCAATTCCTTTTTTTAGTGCCCGTCTCTCTTTTGCTGGCAGTGACCTGGTTTCTATGCCTGTATATTCATAAACCGTTTTTTTATCGCCATAATATGCCACTACTTCCCCATCAACTGCAATCAGGTAATACTTAAATTCTACTTTTGAACTGTCGTATATTTTTTTTACAACAAGACGTTCATTAGAAAAACCTGTAACCCCCATGCTCTGGAGTCCTTTTAAAAATTCCTCTGCTGGCATATTTTTTATATAATTCCTGCAGTAATCATCTGTCTGTTCTCTTGTAAGTCCTATAAGTTCCTCTGGCAGTGTTTCATATTCAACAACTGTTGTATCTTTTACTGAATTATAACTTTCAATCTGGTATATTGTCTGTACTCCAAGCTTGTCATAATCACTTGTGTCTGCTGAAACATTATCCTCTGTCTGCTGTTCCTCTTCAAGTTCTTTATAACGTGAATCAATCTTTTCTGAAACGTAAGCTTCAAACTGGTCATATGTTTTTTTCCTGCTGTCCTCCTGCATTTTTTCAAAATGTCTTAAAGCTGACTGGTAGCTTGCATAATTGCCAATGGCAAATAACACAAGCATAGCACATATGCCACAAAAGTATTTAGTTTTTCTTCCCATAAAATCACCAGGCCTTTCTTTTTATGTATTATTGCCCGGCAAAAATAGAATTATACTTCAGGTTCTCCAGACTCCGTTTTCCAGAAAATACTGTGCTGCCTCCTCTGCTTTTAAAGTGACAGACTTATCATATCCGGTCATATTTAAAAGCTTAATGGCGTTGCGTGTCTTTGTACTGCCTTTCCTAAGTTTATAATCAAAAATAACATTGTCTTCTGTTACAGTTTCTTCAAAATGATAGTTATTATAATATCCTGCCAGTATCTTTGCAAGCTCAAGGTCATGCGTAGCTGCAAAGCACATAGCTCCAAGTTTTGCTATCTGTTTAAGAATCTCTGATGAAGATGCAATGCGTTCAAGCGTATTTGTCCCACGTAAAACTTCATCAATAAAGCACAGCACAGGTATATCTGCTTCTGCTGCCCTGTCAAGAATCCTCTTCAGTGATTTTATTTCTACAATATAATAGCTTTCACTGCTAAAAATATCATCCCTTAATGCCATTGAGGAATATACATGGTAAAAGCATGAACTATACTTTTTTGCCAGCACTGTATGGATTGTCTGTGCAAATATTGCATTAACTGCCACTGTTTTTATAAATACCGACTTTCCAGAAGCATTAGAGCCTGTAATAAGTATCCCGCGGTCTGTTGTAATAGAATTTTTCACAGGTTTTTCTATAAGTGGATGGTATAAATCCACAAATTCCATATTTATACTTTTTTTACCAGATGTACTATCCAGTTCTGGTATGCACCAGCTATCAAGGCCTGCCCTGAATGAAGCAATAGAAACCATGCTGTCTATATAGCCGGCAATTTCAAAAATGCCCATCAGTTCTTTTCTATGCTTTTGCAGTCCATCTGCCATACTGCAGATTTTTATTAAATCTATATGGAAAAGTATCCTTATATAATCCATAAGCGAATCAGCTATGCTGCCACCCATGCCGCCACCTGAAATAATCCAGCTGTTTTTATTTAGCTTTTTAAGGCTGGATGCACACTTTAAAAGACGTTCCTGATATTTTTCAAGTCCTGCAATACCAGCATTTGCAATCTCTTCTGACTGCCTTCCAGCTCTTGTTATAAACGCAAAAATCTGGATATAAGAATCCAGCTTAGCTTTGCTTTTATAGTAACTTAACACATTGTAAATAATTACAATAGCTGATACCAGTACAAATACTGCTGGTTTTACAAAACATAAAAGCATTGAAACAGCAAGCGCCAGACCACAGCAGATATGATACCATTTATTTTCACTTTCCATGTTTCCAGCCTTTTCAAAATATTGGTAAACCGGAATTTTGTCCAGCTTTCCCATGCCTGCAAGAGCTGCCTCAAGCTTTATGCGTTCACTGCTGCCAGCATTACTGATAAGCTTAATTACACGTTCTCTTTCATTAAGTATAGAAATATCTGTGCACGGTCTGCGTAACAGTGCATACAGGTATTCTTCGCCTATGGAAGTCTTTGTATGGTTAATGCTTCCATATACAGCATCCATATTTAAATCATTACATGTTATATCGTCAATACTGTTGCTTTCACTGATACTATTATAATAACACTTTATATTTTCCATTATATCATAAGTGTACTCCTGCCTCGCAGGTTTTCCCCATGTTTCTTCCAGACGTTTATAAAGCCTGCGCCTGTACTGGCGTTCATCATAAATTCCTTTACATAAAAGGAATACAATAGCCAGAATAGCAATTAGTGTGATTTTATATGTTGTATCCATAATTTTATAAAATTTGCCTCCATAGATATATAAAAGCCCCTATACATAACTTTACTGCTAATAAATAGAAACGTCAAGGTTACTATCATTAAAAGATAGTGTAATTTTACCTGGGGAATTATTCGTCAAAAAATGGTAAATAACATATTTTTTATGTTATATATAATATAAATTGGAAGCTTTAGAGTATACGGCTCTGGCGGTTTCAA
>DKXQ01000239.1 GCA_002493085.1 Lachnoclostridium sp. UBA7122 | reverse complement strand
CCAGGTAAAGTTACACTATCCATTTGCACTAACTTACTTGCATATAAAGTCCAATTGTGTAATAATAGACAAGGAGGATGATATTTATATGGATATAAAAATAGAAGAATTAATAACTCAACTTTCCCAGCGGATATTTCCGAATAAAGCTTGTATAAATGTAGCCTGAGAGTTCATCCAGTCAGTTACTTTACTTTTAATGCAATCTGTGATATCTGCTGACAGAGTAGAAATTTGTTCTACAAATAGAGCCATAAGACTCTGAAGTGCATTGGTTAAATCCATGTCCTGAATATTTTCGCAGAACCTAAAGAATAATTCACCATAAGTTTTTTCGTCGTTTTTATTTCGATGTATCCATTCCAGTATAGTATATCTGGTAAATACAATAGCTGTATGGCTTACCATGGCATCATAGCTTTGGTAATAGTAGTGTTGCTTTAATTGTTTTACCATGCCAATTGCATCAATGCCAGTATCTAATATTTTTTTCAACATTGGTTCTGTTGTAAACCAAGTATCCATTAGTACGATGGTCAATTTTATCAGAAATTTCCTGATAGCGGTTACTCTTTTTTACTGAAGAGAGTAAATTAAAACCAACTGGAACAAAACTGTAACCATCAGACCACCCAGGTGTAAGCATGGTAACCCCTTTTTGAAATTTATGCTCTACATGGTCATATACATTTGCAAGAAGTTCTACAGCTTTGCTTCGGTTAAGTTTGATTATAGAATCATCCAAAACAAGCACTTTGACACGTTCTGGTCTAGTAAGGTTGCTGAATATGCAGGTCACCTTTGCGGAAAGAAGCAGTATAAATTTTGTCCAACTAAAGGAAGTATCATTTCAAAATCGATAATAAGTATTTTTAGAAACTGCCTGTTCCTTGCGTTTAGAGTTAAGAAAACGGAAAAGGTTCTTGCCTTGGAATACCAGCATCAACAGAAATTGAAACACCTCATAGGCAGAAATACCACAGGATTTAGTAATATTGGATTTGCGTAGAAGTTTTCCAATCTGAAGTTCCCTAATAGCATTAAAAAACTGATTTTGGGTATTTTCATTTTGGTTTATTTGGTTTATCATAAGATTAGCACCTCGTCTTTCATGATTAGTTTGATGTGACAATCTTATTATATCAAAGATTAGGTGCTATTTTAATGTCAAGATATTAATATGTCAGATTTGTTGGTGGGAAAGTTGAGTTAATAATTAATGCCATATCAGGTCTTTCCCTGGCAGTTCAGGAATAAATCCCTCTGTTTTGCCTATATCAGCAAAACTAAGTACAGATTCTTCATTTATTTCTGTGCTTATGCCAATACGTTTAAAAGCATCAGTTATAATGTCATCACCCAGAGCTTTTCCAGTAGCTTCTTTTAGTTCATTGTTAATAATTTTAAGCGAATTTTTCTTATCATTATTTATTTTGCTTGTAGCTTCTTTATGTTGTTTAAGAAACTCGTCAACGATACCAGGATTTTCATCAATAAATTCTTTTCTTGCTACAACAAGTGCAACATCATAATCTCCGTCATAATGTATTTCATCATAGTCAAGTATAAGTTCTGCATCATTTTTAAGAAGTGTAGCACCCCATGGCTCTGGCACATACGCTGCATCAATATCTCCACGTTCCATAGTATTAGCTACATCAGCATTGGATATAGCACTTATTGTCACTGTGCCGCCATCTGACACAGATTTAAGCCCATTGTCAGCTAGAAGCTTTAAAAGGGACAAATGCTGGGTATTGCCCATCTGTGGAACAGCGACAACTTTTCCATCCAGAGAAGCAACATTATTGATGTCTGAACCCTTTCTTTTAACAAGCACAGCGCCTCCCTTAGAAGCACCTGATATAATTACTACATCACCTTTAGACTTTACATTGGCACTCAATGCAGGAACAGGTCCGATATAACCTATATCAATATCTCCCGAAAACAGTGCTTCAACCTCAGCAGGCCCAGCATTAAAAGCAGTCCATTTGACATCAGTATTATCACCAAGGCTTT
Source organism: Lachnoclostridium sp. UBA7122 (assembly GCA_002493085.1). GTDB lineage: Bacteria > Bacillota > Clostridia > Lachnospirales > Lachnospiraceae > Butyribacter. The sequence continues at coordinate 5,000 of DKXQ01000239.1, read as the reverse complement.
TTTCCAGACTGCCCTCTGCCTTTAGCATTAAGGCCTGCGCATGGGTAATATTGTTAAAATATCCGATATGAAGCTCATTTTGTCCGCTATTGCTGCCACATCCAGTTATTGCTGAAGCTGCTGCCAAAAGCAGCCCTGCAAATAAAATCTTATTTAATTTATTATGCATTATATTTAACCTCCATTCCAGATATAGATACATCTGGACTTAAAACCGTTATGAAATTATTCTGGTTGTATTGTAGTTTGCACATAATTAAAACTTATATACAGCAGACTGGTTTTTCTGGAGGTTTTTTTTGTTTCTGCAATTTAAAAAAAGGTTTTTCTGCAATGCTTTACAGCTTTTGCGAAAAACCTTTTTGACTTCAGACTTTCTTCTAAAATATTCTACATCATTGTAGTAAAACCACCATTTGGAACAGAAACAGGTGCAGCGGCTGCCCCTGTTACAGCAGATGCAGCTATTGTTCCGCCCGCAGATACTGGTGCATTTGAAACAGCGGCAGCAGTATCTGATACCATATCATATACTGTACCTGCAAATTCACTATTTTCTAAGAATTCTTCTAAATTTTCTTTTATGGCTTCTTTTTTCATTATATAAGCAGCCTGTATAGCTGTATTGGCAGTTATATTACTGCTTCCGGAAGTGCCTGTGCCTGTTACAGCAGACCTTCCACCACTCTTTATATACTTTATCTGTGCTTTTAAATAGTCCATATCAGCTTTTAAAAGTTCCATATCTTCTTCTTTGCGGTGTGATTTTTTAACCAGCTTTCTGTATTCAACAGAAATTTCATCTTTGCTTCCATATTTGTCAGATGCATCTTCCTGCTTAAGGTGGGCCAGTTTTACTTTAGCTATGCGCACCATTTTTCTTGCATGGGTTTCTGCCATAGCAATTTCATTAGAATCATACTTGCCGCTTGCACCTTTTTTCTTTATGCTTACCAGTGCATTTTTAGCTTTAAATACGGCATCCCCTGCTTGTGTAATATTCTTAGCTTTTGAAATTGTTCCCGAAATCTTTTTAAACTGGTATCTCAAGACCTTTTTTGCCTTAGCCTTTTTATCATTATTTGCCTTATTGCGCTCCCTTGCTTTTTTCATGCTTTCTAACAGGCTGTTCATATGTTCAATGTCACTTTCATTAAATCCATATGACCTGTTGCCCTTCTTTTTCTCCTCTTCTTCCTCCTGAAGCAAGGCAAGTTCTTCATCAGTCAGTGTGTTATTGTCTAAAAAAGCAGCCTGGCCTGTTGCCTGGCTTGCACCTGGTGATGTCTGTTGACCTTGTGCCGCCTGTGTCTGTTTGCTATAAGCTGTTTGCTGGCTGTATGCTGCCTGTGCAGCATTATAGGCATTTGTGCGTCCCTGTGCAGTACCTTGTGGTATATTGTTCTGTTGCTGTTCATCTGCTGTCATCCAGCTTTCTATATCGTTCTGGCTTACAATAGAAGAAAGCCTGTCAAAACTTTCTGGCAGTGAGTATGCACTGCCGCCTGTACCTGGAATATTACTGCCGGCTGGCATAGGCCGGCCTGCATTTGCAGCACTGTTTCTTGCCGTTGCAGCAGAATTATTTCTTGTTGCAGCAGTCCGCTCTTTATTCCTGACAGATGGTATCCGCCCTGCCTGGTTTGAAAAATTACCATCCGTGGCCATATATCCTCTCATAAGCAACTCCATTTCCTTATATATTGTAACTGCCAGACAGCATAATGCCATATGGCAGTTACGAAAATATAATAATAAAACCTGTAAAAATTACCATTAGATAAAAACGTAGGGTAGAGATAGGTGTAATTATCTTGTTTATCGGCAATTATTACTAGTTTATTTAATTAGTTTATTCCTATAAAAGCAACATAACAAAGAAATGATGAAACTTAAATATTGTATTTTAAGTTTCATCATCACTTAGAATTTAAGTATTGTTATGTTGTTAAGCTTAATCTTTAAATTTTTTAAGCTTGTCATGAAGCTCTGTCCTTGCATCCTGTGCTACACTAACTTTACTAAAATTTGCCATAATATTTACCTCCACTTTGTTGTAACTTTTATTGATACATCTATTATAGTACCTTTGCATTGTATTGTCAATAGTTACAACAAAAAATAGTACAAGACAGCTCTATTGAAGATTTTGCAGTTCCTGTAAAAATTCCAGTACATTTAATGCTTCATTGTGCAAGACCATCTGTATTTCAAGTGCTGACATATTTTCTATATTTTTATAATTATCAATATGTGTACTAAATTCAGCAAATTTTTCATCATTTAAGTATAATTTAATGCCATTTAAGCTGTTAAACTTAACAGAGAATTTTACATTGTCCCAGGACAAAAGTTTTCCGTCCTTGTAATACCCCTTTGTTGTTACCAGATATTTTTCATAAATTAGTGGATATTCTCCTTCTTGTAAAGAAATATTGCTGCCATGTACACATTCTAAAAACTGCGCATGGTTTCCTATATATGTAAAAAGCCCTGGATGTTCTGCTATTATAACAGGTCCATATTCACAATGTCCACTTATATATTTATATACATTATGATTAAATGCCAGTTTTATCATCTTATTATAAATATTTTTTCCGGGCATGTCCTGTGTAATATAAGGAATATCTGTTTCACTTGTATCTTTTTCATTTTTGCTTCCAGTTTTCTTATACTGCTCTGCTGGTGGTGCATTAAAATCCCTGTTTAAAGGCGTTTCCATATTTAAAGGGGTGTATCCTTCTGAATCGTGGTGTTTTATTCCAAATGGCATATAATCCTTATCTAATAAGACAATTTCACTATTTTTAAGGTCTGGAAACTGGCTTGCAATTCTCTTTAGCACTTCCCATTCATCCTGGGAATTTTCCTTATTGCTTTCTTCGATTGCCATAAGGGCAGAGTTAATTTCTTCTTTATTGGAAGTGCCCCAGTAAAGCGGATGTGGCTGAAATGCTGAATGGTAAAAGCCATTTGAATAATTAAAAAAACAGGAACAGGGAATTTTTTCATATAGTTCCTTTTTTGCACCATCTATATCCTTAACTACAAGATTATAACAGCCATTTATTGTTTCTGCCCCGTCATGTGCAACCATATTTGAGATAGCCATTACAGTAAGGGGATGTGTCTTTACAATAATGCCAGGGACTAAAAGCCCTTCTTCATAAATTTCTTTAAGATAACTGTCTGGAATCTGGCCAGTACCACGCCATAAGAAAAATAACGCCATAAGTCCAAAAACCACAGTAAAAGCAAGCTTAATACGGAAAAACGCTATCGCAAGTAATATACATATAACACATATTATTTTTGACTCTTTGCGCTGTTTCAAAACAACCCCTGTTATTTCATCCATTTTTCTTACACGTTTTGGGTCAGGGTGTATTCCTGATTTAATACTTGCTTCAAATTGTGAATAATCTGTCATTTTTAATTCTCCATTTTCCTGTAAAATATGTATATAAATTAAGTATTGCTGTCTGTTTTATAAGACAGGTAACGATAAATTATTGTCATTATTATCTAAGAATTACATTTTGATAATACAAAGTATAAATAACCCAATAGCAGAAGCCATCATAAACAAATAAAACAGTCTAAGTACAGCAGGTGGTTCAGCTTCTTTACTTAAAAATTTCTTAGTCCCCTCATATTCATATTTATCTTCTGTACTTGTAATAACCATTTCTTTTTGCATGGTACGTATAAATCTGGCAGCATTGACAAAGAATATAAGTACAATATAGAAAAAACCTCCTTTAAAAAGAAATTCCTGCAATCCATCACCAAGTTTAAAAATAGCAAATACACATAAAAGAATTGCTAAAATGCCAATTATAAAGTTAAAAAATATCCACCGGGTGGCTTTTCTTTTTGACTGGTCTGTTACAACAATTACTGAGGCATCTTCTGGCCCGTACTGGCTGCGTGTAAGAAGTGAACGTCCAGTATCATTATCTATTTCAAGGTATTCTACAAGTTCATTTTCGTTAAATTTTGTTTTGCCGCTCTTTGTGTCAAGCTTGCCACTGTTTTCCATATATGATAAAGATACAAAAAATTTATCATTTAAACCAGAAGTGTACAATGAAATTTTACAATGGTCAACATTAAGCTCATAAAGTGGTTCTAAATATGTAAGTACTTTACAATCCCCTAAAAGAAGTTTTGTTATAAATGATTCATCATCTTCTGGAACACTGCTTGTAAATACAATTTTTTTCATCCATTTGCCAGAAGTCTCACAAAAAGGGTTACGGCTGTATTTATAAAATTCTAATGCAAAAAATATTAATGAAGCAATACAAGATATGATGAATATAATAATACATATATTCCCTGGAACTGTAAAAAAACTCTCACCTCTTTTTCCAGTGACTAAAGCGCCATTAGTTTTAAGCACAGAAAATGCATTAGTTAATTCTTTAAAACCAAAAATTTGTAAAATCCCTGATGGAGATTCATTGAACAAATAAAATGATTTCATAACAAACATATTTTTTATTGGTAAATAAAATATTATAAAAAAATACCAGTAAGAAAGTCCGGTAATAATACCACTTACAGCAGAAAAAACAGGATTGCGTACCTTTCCTGCCCTTACACAGCATAATGCACTGTATTCTGCAATTTTTATTATAGCAAAAATGAAAATAATGGCATCAAATAAAGAATATGGCGAAAAATGTATAAGAAATACACAAACAAATGCGCATATAGCCATTATAAACAGTATAATAAGAAAAACCGGCAAAAATAAAAAAGAAATTTTTCCAGATGGTTTATAAACATGGTTCATAATACAGATTCCTTAATATAGTAATAAAGTAGCCAGTTACTATTATTACTATTCACATCCAATTAAGACTATTTGGTTAATATGTAACAAAAATAAATAGTGTGCAGGTGTGCCAACGGTTTATAATTATGTTACCATATATTCTGAACTATGTAAACTACCCATTGTCCATAAGATAGTGTAACTTTACCTGGGT
>DKXQ01000172.1 GCA_002493085.1 Lachnoclostridium sp. UBA7122 | reverse complement strand
AAAAGACCCCAAAATGCCGGTTCCTGAATTTTGAGTCCTAGCATAAAAGCCAGGTGGGCAACCGCATTTGTAAATCTGCCTTCCACTCAGAGGAGGCCTGGCATCATTACAAAAATATAGGAATCCCAATCAAGAAGTGTAGGTTCAAAATGTCAGGAGTATCGTACACCCCAGAAATCTTTCTACATATAGTATATACATAAATTAAAAAAATTACAACTATTAATTTTTAACATTTTGAAATTAATGTAATTATGCGTTACTATTCATAACCCTCCATTGAAGTACATTCATCAAACACAAAGGAAAATACTGTCCCATGGCCTTTTTCACTTTGCACTGCCAGCTCCCCGCCATGTTTTAATGATATCTGTTTGGCAATCATCAGTCCAAGTCCTGTTCCTTTTTCATTCTGTTTAAGCTTTGATTTATAAAACTTCTCAAATATATACGGCAGTTCTTCTTTAGATATGCCTACACCTTCATCTGCAATGCTTATATATAATTTTTCATCTGTCTTAGCTATTTTTATAGTTATTTTTCCATTGTCATGTGAAAACTTAACAGCATTATCTATTATAATAAGGAACATCTGGCGCAGGCGCATATAGTCACCAAGCATCATGCATGGGTCGTTATCTGGAAGATGTTCTATAAACTGTATATTTTTTTCTTTGCCTATTACACTTGCACTTTTATTTATATCATCAAATATCTGCATAAGGCTTACAGGTTCTTTTTCAATCTGGAAATCAGGATTTTGCATTTTTGACAGTATAAATAAATCACCCACAAGCCTTTCCATTCCCTGGCACTCAGACAACATACGCTGGTACATGTCCGTTATGGCATGCCTGTCTGTAATAACACCATCATTAAGCGTTTCTGCATATCCGCGTATAACTGTAATTGGTGTCCTTAGTTCATGTGATACATTGGCAAAGAAGTCCCTTCTTACCTGTTCTAAATTTTTGCGTTCCTTTTCAGAACGTCCAAGCTGGAGTGCAAGCTGGTTAAGGGTTATTTCAATTTTACCAAGCTGGGTCTTAGGATTCCTGGGCTCTATTGATGAATAATCTCCTTTGGAAATCCTGCTTATATTCCTGCTGATTTTATTGAGTGGTTTTGAAAGGTATTTAGAAAATATAAATGCAACAACATATGATATAACAAATGATAAAAACAGGCTTAGAACAATGAGGTATGTACCTTTATCAATTCCCATAGTCTGTTTATCAATCATAGATACCATCATAACAGCACCGCTTATCTCATTTGCTTTTTTATTATAAATAGGAATGGCAACTCTCAGAATGGCCATGCCATATACATCATCAAAGCTTGAGCTTGAAGCAATTTTTCCTTCATATGCCTGGCTGATTACACTATACATATCACCTGTAAGACTGCCATCATTTGTTTCTGCATTAGTATATTCACCCGAAAGCGGATTTTTGGCAAGTTCATTTGACAATATCCATATATCTGTGTTTTCAGAACTTTCAATTTCATCAATATATGTACTATACTTTTGGAACTTGCCCAGTTTCCCATTTCTTTCAAATTTTGCCACCCTTTTTGCAATAGTGCGCCCTTGTTTTGTAAGGAGTTCTGTATATGAACGCAGATAGTTCTGCCTGTATAACCTGATAAATATAATGCCTGTAAGAAGCCCTGTAAGGAGCAGGACAAATGTAAAACATAAGTATATTTTCATTATAATATCATTATTTATTACTGCTAACCATATATTTTTTATCTGTGCCTTTTCTAGTAACTGGTTCAAAAGCTTCTTTATCCTGTTATACATATGCTATACCTCTGTACTTATACATCACCATCATTTATTTCAAATTTATACCCGACTCCCCATATTGTTTTAATACTCCATGCCGGGTGCTCTACTGTATCAATTTTGGCCCGCAGCCTTTTTATATGTGAATCAACTGTCCTGCTGTCACCATAGTAGTCGTATCCCCAGAGACTGTCAAGCAGGTTGTCTCTGGTAAATACTTTGTTAGGATTACTTGCCAGTGTCCACATAGTTTCAATTTCCTTTTTTGTAAGTGGTATTTTTTTATTGTTGACTGTAAAGGAGTATTCTTCAAGATTTACAGTCATATTGTTAATTCTGAGCACTGTATCAGAATTTTCTGATACTTCTGATGCAACAAATCTGCGCAGGACTGCCCGGAGCCTTGCCATAACCTCGCTTGGACTAAATGGTTTAACTATATAATCATCTGCACCTATGTCCAGCCCCATTATCTTATCATAATCTTCTCCACGGGCAGTTATAAGTATAATTGGTACACTGGATTTCCTGCGGATGCTTTTGCACACTTCATAACCATCTTTTAGCGGCATCATAACGTCCAGCAGCAAAGCCGCTGGCTTATAATTTTCATAAAGCCTTTCAGCCTCTATGCCGTCCTTTGCTACTACTGGTTCATAACCTTCCTTTTTTACATATACTGATAGAATATCTGTGATATCTGGATTATCATCTGCTATCAAAATATACTGCATATAACACCTCATTTCTGCATATAGTTTATATACTGCCATTGACCCTGTTTTCAGATTACTATTGTTACTACTGTATAAGTATAACACAAATTTGCGAAATAAATATGGCAAAAAAAGTAATTTATATGACATCAATCTGACATCTATATTTTTTATTATGCTAAATAGTATAGTATATATAATTTAAGGCAGCTATTACACAGTACTGGTAAACCTATTTAACTATACTAATATTTATGTAAAGGAGGAAAAAATGCGCAAGATAACACGTATCTGTATGCTGGCCTTGCTTCTTGCCATTATGTTGGTCCCGTGTGATAAAGCTTTTGCCTCATCTGGTACTTTTAACAAAAAAACCAGCGTAGCTAAAAAAGGAAAGCGTACTTCAGATGTATCACCATTTCTTAAAAGAGAAAGCACTTCAATTTTAACTGGTACAAGTGATACACTTACTGTTTTTAAAGTACCTTCAGAATGTGATGTTACGTATAAAAGTTCAGATGAATCAATTCTTACTGTAATCCCAAAAGAAAATAACACTTGTGAATACACTGGTGTTGGTGTAGGTACGGCTACTATTACGGTAAAGATACAGGAACCAGTTTTTTTGTTTGTAAGTAATACATATACATTGAAGTTTACAGTAGATGTAACTCCAAAAGCTGTAAGCATAAAGTTCCGCAGAGACAAATACAGACTGGATATTGGAGAAAGCAGAAGACTCCAGTACACACTCCGGCCAAGTATTACAGATGAAGTGCCTGTTTTTGAAAGTTCTGACAATAACATAGTGTCAGTTTCGTCTAAAGGCAAAATCTACACTAAAGCAAAAGGCACAGCATATATCACAGCTACAATATCAAATGGCAGTTCTGACAAATGCAGGATAACTGTAAAGTAAAATACTGATAACAGAAAACCACCAGCAGGAATAACTGCTGGTGGTTTTCTTTGTGTTATTTTGTATATCTGTTCTGTTCCATATATTCCATAAAGGCTTCCTTCCAATCTTTCATGCGGTAGCTCCCCATTGAATTGAGCCTTCTGTTCTCAAGTACAGAATACATTGGTCTTTTTGCGGATTTTTCTTCTGTTTTATATTCATCTGTTGTAACTGGAATTATTTTTGTCTTTTTCCCTGCCTGTTTCATTATCTCACATGCAAATTCATACCAGTTCGTCTGTCCTTCACAAGTCCCATGGTATATGCCATATTCCCCGGAAGGTATGATATGAAGTATCATCCTTGCAAGTTCCATCGCAGAGGTTGGTGTACCATACTGGTCATTGACAACGGTTAAAGTGTCCCTTTCATCTGCAAGTTTAAGCATGGTTTTTACAAAATTGCTGCCATCGCCATATAGCCATGCTGTCCTGACTATAAAATACCGGCTGCAGTTATTTATAACAGCCTGTTCACCTGCAAGTTTGGTTTTTCCATATACACTCTGTGGATTAGTCTGGTCTTCTTCAATATATGGTACTTTGGCACTGCCATCAAATACATAATCAGTAGATACCTGTACTATCTGTGCGCCTGTCCTCTCTGCTGCCCTGGCAAGATTTTCAGGTCCATATGCATTAATCCTTTCTGCATTGTCTGCATCTATTTCACATTTATTTACAGCAGTATGTGCAGCACAGTTTATAATTGTGTCTGGCTTATGCATGTCTATGAACTTGTCCACCTGTCCAGGATTACATATATCAAGTGTATCTGCATCTGTGTTTAATATTTCTATATCTGTATCTTTTAACAGGTGAAAAAGGGCCCGTCCAAGCTGCCCATTGCATCCGGTAATTAGTACTTTTTTCATATTCATAATTTTTACTTCTCTCCTGAAAATTAATTAGTAATTTAAGAAAATATCCTCTGAAAATAGAGGATTTTTTTCATCTTTTTCAGATATAAGCGGCTTTTCCCCTTCTGGGACAGGCCAGTCTATATTTAATACAGGGTCGTCCCACTTAATGCCTGCTTCTGATGATGGGTCATAAAAATCTGTACATTTATAAGTAAATTCTGCAATATCTGATAATACATAAAACCCATGTGCAAAGCCCTCTGGGACATAAAACATATTCTTTTTTTCTGCACTTAAGATTACACCTGACCATTTGCCATATGTCTTTGAGCCTTTGCGTATATCAACTGCAACATCAAATACTTCACCACTGATTACACGTACCAGTTTTCCCTGTGTATGCTCCTTTTGGAAATGAAGTCCGCGCAAAACCCCTTTTGTGGATAGTGACTGGTTGTCCTGTACAAATATCATATCCAGTCCTGCTGCTTTAAAATCATTATAATTATATGTTTCTAAAAAATATCCCCTTGAGTCACCATGTACATCAGGCTCTATCAGGTAAAGCCCTTCTATGCCTCCACACTTTTCAAATATAAATTTACCCATAAAACTGCTCCTTTGTCTGAATATAATTAGCTGGTATATGTTGTATATACTAACTATAACACTATTAAACAGACTTAGCAAACAATTTTCTTCTTTTTGTCTTACTTTCCCCTTTTTTCTTCTGACGTATTCCAAAATTTTTAGTTTCATCACTTGCAGCTGTTTCTGCTGTTTGTGGCATGTCCTTTCTTACCTCAGCTAATATCTGTTGAAGCAGTTCCATCTGCTTATTTTGTACTTCTTCCTTCTCCCTCATAAGATAATCCATCTCCTTCATAAGTTTTGTGCTCACAGCTTCATATATCCGTTTTTCTGTCTCTGGTTCACTTTCGCTGACAACACGTGAAACCATGCGCATCAGCATATTTTCAAACTGCTTCATTTTCTCTTCACTGCTTTTTTTCACAGGCATCTGTGTCCGTTTTGCTGACTGTGATGGCTTAATTGGCACTACATTCTTATCTTGCACTTCTTCCTCCCTTAATACTTGCTGGTTTAGTTCCTCCCTGAGCTGGTATATCTCCTGTGGGTTCATTGTACGTACCCTGTCAATATCTGGCATAAGAAGCTTTATGGCTTTAAGCTGGAATCCCTGTTCTTTCAAGTCTTTTATTGTTTTAAGTGTTTGTATATCACTTTCTTTATAAAACCTGTGTCCCTTTGTATTTCTTTCAATCGGCAGCAGAAGTTCTTCTTCCCAGTACCGCAGTACGTGGTTTTCAACTTCCACCTGCCTGGATGCATCCGAAATACTATATCTCTTTTCCATATGATTAACCATGCCTTTCCTTATCTAGTTTTTTAATCAGCCAAATATTCCTCTACAAACTCTTCAAACAATTTGAGGTCCTCCAATGAAGCCGCAGCTTCATTTTGCTGTTCTTTACGTTCATCGCTTTCAAAATACTCGTGCTGGTATTTCTTTTCTTCTTCTGGATGGAGGTATTCTTTTTCGAGTTTAGGCTGTAGCACATTTTCAAGATAATCTGTCATCTGGAGAATAAGGAACTTGTACTTTCTGTGCACCTGAAATAATATTTCTGATGTAGCAAGAAGTGTTATAACAGCAGCAGCAGACAGGCAGGTTAATGCATACCATTCTAAAGACAGATGGTAGTAAATTCCAAGAAGCAGGCTTGCGACAAGAAGCATAAGTTCAACAGCTATGCCATAAAATCCTATGTTTTTCATTCCTGCTGCTGAAATTCCAAGAAAACGTATGTTATACATACTCTTGTCCACAATACACCTTACATTGTGTACCTCACGTTTTAGCTTATATGAAGCAGTAAATTTACTTACCAGTGCTTTCATGTATTTATTATCACTTGTACCCATTTGTTCTGCCTGACAGATAAGCCTGTAGTATACTATAGCTGTAATGCTTTTCATCATAACTGTAAGACAGCCGGCAGCTGCCATTGCAAAGACCATATTATAATCCTGCAAAAACTGTTTCATAGTATTCCTCCATTCTAATATACTATTTAAACTGCTTGTTACAGTTTTCCTTATATTAAATCTTAAATACATGA
>DKXQ01000134.1 GCA_002493085.1 Lachnoclostridium sp. UBA7122 | reverse complement strand
AGTTGTATTGCCACATGGTACTGGAAAGAAAGTAAGAGTACTTGTATTTGCTAAAGGAGATAAAGTAGACGAAGCCCTTGCAGCAGGTGCTGACTATGCAGGCGGCGAAGAACTTGTTCCTAGAATCCAGAATGACGGATGGCTGGATTTTGACGTTNNAAGATTTGTTATTGTATTGGACGATGTGGGAGGCACCACTCGCCGTTATTACCACCAGGAGGTTATATTATGAAAAGAGGAAAGAAATATATAGAGGCTGCTAAATTAGTCGACAGGACAAAGCAGTATGAAGTTCCAGAAGCTGTAGATCTTGTTAAGAAGACTTCTGTTGCAAAGTTTGATGAAACAGTAGAAGTGCATTTCAGGCTTGGAGTTGACGGCCGCCATGCAGACCAGCAGGTACGTGGGGCAGTTGTACTGCCACATGGCACTGGAAAGAAAGTAAGGGTGCTTGTATTTGCTAAAGGTGACAAAGTAGATGAAGCCCTGGCAGCAGGTGCTGATTATGCAGGCGGTGAAGAACTTGTTCCTAAAATCCAGAATGACGGATGGCTAGACTTTGACGTTGTAGTTGCAACACCTGATATGATGGGTATTGTAGGACGTCTTGGACGTGTACTTGGACCAAAAGGCTTAATGCCAAATCCTAAAGCTGGTACAGTTACAATGGATGTTACAAAGGCTGTAAATGATATCAAGGCTGGTAAAATTGAATACAGGCTTGATAAGTCAAATATCATCCACTGTCCTGTAGGAAAAGTTTCCTTTACAGAAGAACAGCTTGTTGAAAATATCAATACTTTAACTGCTGCTATTACAAAGGCTAAACCTTCATCAGCAAAAGGCCAGTACTACAGAAGTGTTACACTTGCAAGTACAATGGGACCTGGAATAAAAGTGAACACAGCAAGGTTTATCTAACAGCCAGCTATACATTTTTTATATAAATTGAATACCGGAAACAGAGACCATGACAGAAGACTTTGGGTTTTTGCATGGTCTCTTTAAGTATAAGGCACTATCCATCTTTGCAGTCTGCTTGCATATATGGCAGATATATTGTATACTGGATATATCCAACATACTGATAAATGAGGTAACTAATGAAAGAAAAAAAGTGGCAAAGATTTGCAGTGCAAAGCATTGCACTTCTTGCCGTTGTGCTGGCATTGTCTGTATTCCGCCAGGGAGGCTTTGTAAGGAACAACGGGAAGAAGGTTATGGCTGATGGAACAGTTATAACAAAGGAACTCCAGGAGGCTGCTATAGAAGAAACAGAAGAAGCTGTAAAGACAGATTCTGTAAAGACGGATATAACACATGTTAAAAAAAGAAGCCATACATATATCGAAATACCAAAGTCTGCAGTTACAACAGGCGCAGGGGTATATTTATATGATATTTATATGAATTCAGAAGTGCGTCTTACTATTGATGGAATGGCTCAAAAAGGGTTCTCACAAAATAGTATTGCACGGTATACGAAAGACAGTAAGGTTACTGGCAAAGTATATAAAAAGAATAAGAAAGACATTGTGGAAAGTTTTGAAGCTGTATCTGTAAAGAACAAAGATGGTACATATAAGACAGATATAAAAATAAAAACTAAGCAGCTCTATGCCCCTGAACTCTATGAAACAGACAGTTCTTATTATATATCACTTGCAGTTCCAGGTGATATATATGACAAAATAATAGTTATAGATGCCGGGCATGGCGGTACTGATGAAGGCACAAGGTCTGCAAAAGGACACTCTGAGAAAGATTATAATCTTATTATAGTGAAGGAACTTAAGAACCTTCTGGACAGCGGCAATTTTGGCATAAAAGTTTATTATACACGTCTTAGTGATAAGAAAGTAAGCAGGCCGGCAAGGACTGCCCTTGCTAATAACCTGGATGCAGATTTATTTGTAAGCATACACTGTAACTCTTCAGAATATGGCGAGGAGGAGCCTTATGGTGTAGAAGCTTTGTATTCAAAAAGAAAACCACGCAATTCAAAACTGAGCAATAAAAAACTTGCAAAAATTCTTCTTGAAAATGTTGCGGAAAAAGTCAATAATAGAAAACGTGGGGTAATCAGAAGAGAAGGACTGTATATCATGCATCATTCAAATGTGCCAGCAGCTATTATAGAGATTGGTTATATGTCTAATAAATCAGATTTAAAATATATAATAAGGAAAAGTGGCCAGAAAAAAGCAGCAGAAGGAATTTATAATGGAATAATGGAGGCTTTGGAATGAAAAAGGTAATAGTCGCTACCTGCAATGAAGATAAAATGAAAGAGATAAGAGAAATTCTTGCAGGAGATGGTATAGAATATGTATCATTAAATGATGAGAACTTATCAGATATACCTATTATAGAGAATGGCAGTACATTTGAAGAAAATGCCATAATAAAGGCAAAAACTATATCAGAGGTTACAAAAAGCATGGTAATTGCAGATGACTCCGGGCTGGAAGTGGACTATATGGATAAAGCTCCAGGTATTTATTCAGCCAGGTTTTTAGGTGAAGATACACCATATACAGTTAAAAATAATTATATTATAGACCAGCTTAAAAGTGCAAAAGGCAGTGAAAGGAGTGCAAGGTTTGTCTGTGTTATGGCATGTGTTTTTCCAGATGGCAAGGTTATTACTACCAGAGGTATAGTTGAAGGCCGTATAGCATATGAAGAAAAAGGAAATAATGGTTTTGGATATGACCCAGTATTTTATCTTCCTGACAGGGGATGCACAACAGCACAGCTGCCACCTGAAGAAAAAAACCTGATAAGCCACAGAGGCAATGCGTTAAGGGCGATGTATGAAAGGCTAAAGGGGGAAAAAATATTATAAATGTCAAAGAAAATATTAATTGTAAGTGATACACATGGGGATAATACAAATCTAAGGAAAGCAGTAGCCAATATGAAAGACAGCATTGATTTAATGATACATCTTGGGGATATGGTCTGCAGCCTGGATGTGATAAGGGAGATTGCCGGATGTCCTGTTGAAATGGTAAAGGGCAATAGTGATTCATGTTGTGGTTTACAATCTGCAAAGCTTATAGATATAGCAGGGCATAAAGCCTTTATTACACATGGACATATTTATGGTGGTGCATGGGGCATAGATACAATGAAGGATATTGCAAGGGAAAACGGGGCAGAAATAGTGATGTTTGGACATACACATGAACCACTTATTGAAAGAAGCCATGATATAACAGTGCTTAATCCTGGCAGCCTGTCCAGGCCAAGACAGGATACCCGCAGGCCTACATATATTGTTATGACTGCACAAGATGATGGTAAAGCATATTATTCGCTTGTGACAATGTAATTATATAGCATGTGTTTTACAATGAAAAAAATAATAAGAATATATTATAATATAATGAAAGGTTAGAATTATGCAGCTTACAGATAGGGAGTTTGCATGGATTGTGTCATATATCCATACAAACTATGGGATTAATTTGTCACAAAAAAGAGTGCTGGTAACAGGAAGGCTTCAGAATTATTTACTAAGGAATGGTTATAAAAGTTATGGTGAATATATTGCCAGAATCGAAAAGAACCCCAAAGGCCAGGAAGCTGTCAATCTGATAAATGTACTTACTACAAACCATACGTATTTTATGAGGGAACCAGTACACTTTGAATATATGAAGAATGTGGCCTTGCCCTGGGTAAAACAGTGTGCAGCATCAAAGAGGGATGTGCGTGTGTGGTCTGCTGCCGCATCTACAGGTGAGGAACCTTATGTGGTTGCAATGCTTTTAATGGAATTTTTTAAGCTGGATACTAATTGGGATATACAGATTCTTGCAACAGACTTATCAACAAGGGTACTTAAACATGCTATGGAGGGAAAATACCTCGCAGAGCAGATAGCGCCTCTGCCTGACAGATGGAAAAAATCATACTTTAAACGCATTTCAGAGGAGGAATACCAGGTTAAAAATGAATTAAGAAAACAAGTGGTATTCAGGCAGTTTAACCTTATGGATGACATAAAATTCAAAGGCCTGTTCCATATAGTCTTTTTACGCAATGTAATGATATATTTTGATGATAATACTAAAAAAGCACTTTTAGAAAGAATATATGACCATATGGAGAATGGAGGTTACATATTTATAGGTACAACAGAAAGCATAGATAAAACAGCTACCCAGTTCAAATATGTACAGCCATCAGTCTACCGGAAGATTAACTAAAATTAAGTTCAAAGAGGAGATAGATTGTATGAAACCTATAAGAGTTTTAGTAGTTGACGATTCGATGCTATTCAGGAATATGTTATCGCAGCTCCTTGAACAAGACCCCATGATTCATGTAGTAGCAGCTGCAGCAGATCCATACCAGGCAAGGGATATGATTATACAATATGAGCCTGATGTTATGACGCTGGACATTGAGATGCCAAGGATGAATGGCATAGAATTTCTTAGAAAGCTTATGCCACAGCACCCAATACCAACAGTTATGATTAGTTCACTTAATTCAGCAGTTTTTGATGCAATGGCGGCTGGTGCAGTTGATTTTGTTGATAAACCACAAAATACAGGCAGTGATTCAATGTACTCATGGGTTAAAAGCGAGCTTATAACTAAGATAAAAATTGCATCTACAGTAAAAGTTGGCAGATATAAAATAGCAAATGAATTTAAGGCAGGCTCTGCTGGCAGGACATATCCGGGCAAGGTGGTTGCTATAGGCGCATCAACAGGAGGCACAGAGGCAATTTACAGTGTTGTCAGGCAGTTTAATGTTGACATACCAGGAACTGTTATTGTACAGCATATGCCACCGGGCTTTACAAAAATGTATGCAGACAGGCTTAACAACCAGTGCAGGGTAGCTGTAAAAGAGGCTGAAAGTGGTGATTTACTTGAAAGAGGAAAGGTTTTAATTGCACCAGGAGACAGGCATATGCGTCTTGTACGTTCTGGAACAACATACAGGGTAGACTGCAAAAAAGGTGAGAAAGTAAATGGCCACTGTCCTTCAGTAGATGTACTATTTAAATCAGTTGCATCTTCTGCTGCAAGTGATGCAGTAGGAGTAATACTTACAGGAATGGGTGGTGATGGCGCTATGGGGCTTAAAGCGATGCGCAAGGCAGGGGCACATACAATAGGGCAGGATGGACAGAGCTGTGTTGTATATGGCATGCCAAAAGTAGCTTATGATATTGGTGCAGTTGAATATCAGGTTTCACTGGAAAATATTGCGTCAAAAGTATATAATATATTAAATTCAATGCCTTAATTGATTAAAGCATTAATAAAAGAGCCATATGCATAAGTGCAGGTATGGCAGAATGGAGGAAAGAATATATGAGAATACTTATTGCAGAGGATGATTTTGCAAGCAGGAAGTTTATGCTTAAATTTTTATCGAAATTTGGAGAGTGCGATGTTACAGTTGATGGCATGGAAGCAGTAGACGCTTATCTTATGGCTCTTGATGCAGAAATGCCTTATGACCTTGTATGTCTTGATATTATGATGCCTGCACTTGACGGATACCAGGCTTTAAAGGCTATCAGGGATATTGAACAGGAAAGAAAGATTCCAGAGGAAGAAAAATCTAAGATTATTATGACAACAGCTTTAAATGAAGGAACAAATGTAAATAAAGCATTTGACCTGGGCTGTGTTGCATATGCAGGAAAGCCTATAGACCAGGCAAAATTTGAAAGTGTCCTGCGCAAGCTTGAGTTAATACCATAAGAAAAAGATTCAGGAAAGGAGAAGAAAATGGCTGATGATATGATTACAGAGAGCATGCTGGATATGTTTATTTTTGAAACAGAACAGGGCCTCGAAAATCTTGAAAATATATGTCTGGACAGCAAAGATGCCGGAGAGTTTGATGAGGACAATGTAAATGAAATATTCCGCATTATGCATACCATAAAGGGTGCCTCTGCTGTTATGATGTATCAGAATATTGCTACACTATCACATAAGCTTGAAGATGTATTTTATTATATCAGGGAGAACCATCCTGAAAATGTCCCTCATGCAGAGCTTGTGGATGATGTGCTTGAAGTCTCCGACTTTATAACAAATGAGCTTGAAAAGATTAAGGATGGTACAGAATCAGATGGTGATTCTACCAGTCTTATAGAAGTACTAAGTGTATTTTTGGATAAGATAAAGGGCATATCCCCGGATAAATCTAAATCTGCCACAGCTTCTGGACCAGAGACCCCTTTACAGGAGAAACCGCATTTCTATATAGCTCCGGTTGCCTCAGAAAACAGCAAGTTTTACAATATTTTTATTACTTACATGAAAGATACAGATATGGCCAATATAAGGGCATATATGGCTGTAAATGCACTGAAAGGGATTGCTGAGGACATACTTTTTACACCAGCAGATATAGTCTCAAACCCTGACAGTTCCAGCGTTGTACTTGAGTTTGGCTTTAAGATTGCACTACAGACAACAGAGGGTCCTGACAGGATAACGGAACTGCTTAACTCAAGTTCAAATATAGAAAATATAGAAATTAATGAAGTTACAAGTGATGATTTTCTTGAATTTTGTGCTGAGGCAGAGACACCTGCTTCAAGTGCTGGTGAAGTGCTTACTAAACCTATAGAGCAGCCAACTATTCTTATAGACAGCCAGAAGCCACAGGCAAAGGCATCTAAGGAAGCTAGCCCAGAAAAGAAGGAAAGTACAGAAGAAAGCAAGGCACAAAAGCCCGCCGCAAAGCGTCCTATGCCGAAAAAGGGTGAGGCACAGAGTTTTATAAGTGTCAATATCAAAAAGATGGATTTACTTATGGACTTAATTGGAGAGCTTGTAATTGCAGAGGCAACTGTACTACAGAATCCTGATTTGAAAATTCCAGGCATTGATTTATCAAATTTCCAGAAATCAGCAGCGCAGCTTTCAAAGATTACTTCCGAGCTTCAGGACGCAATAATGGCAATGCGGATGATGCCACTTAAAAATACATTCCAGAAGATGAACCGTATAGTATATGACACATCAAAGAAACTTGGCAAAGATATTGAGCTTGAAGTAATAGGTGAAGATACAGAAGTAGATAAGAATATTATTGAGCATATATCAGACCCTCTTATGCACCTTATAAGAAATTCTGTTGACCATGGAATAGAGAGTAATGAAAAGCGTGCCGAAGTCGGTAAGGCAGAAAAAGGCAGGATTGTGCTTGAAGCAAAAAATGAGGGCGGCCAGGTGTGGATATCTGTTTCTGATAATGGACAGGGATTAAACCGTGAAAATATCCTTGCCAAAGCAAAAGCAAATGGCCTTCTTGGAAACCGCTCTGAAAAGGACCTGACTGATAAAGAAGTATATAACTTTATAACACTTCCTGGATTCTCAACGAAAAAACAGGTTACAGAGTATTCAGGCAGAGGTGTTGGCATGGATGTTGTAGTTAAAAATATCCAGGGTGTAGGCGGCATGCTTGATATAGAAAGTGTGGAGGGTGAGGGTTCTACAATGACTATGAAAATTCCTCTTACACTTGCCATAATAGACGGAATAATATTCTCTGTGGGAGAGACGAACTTTGTATCACCTACAAATACTATTTCAGAATTTATAAGACTTACAAGTGATAAACTGATTGTAGAGCCAGATGGTGAGGAATATGTAATGATACGTGAAGAGTATTATCCTTTAGTCAGGCTGAATAAGTTTTACCACCTTAAGGGAGCAGTTGACAATATTGAAGATGGAATAGTGGTTGTACTGACACATGAAGATAAAAACTTTGCAATCTTTGCGGATAAACTTGTAGGAGAACAAGAAATAGTTGTTAAGCCGATACCTTCATATATTAAGAAAGTACATGGAATATCAGGCTGCACACAGCTTGGTGACGGAAGCATAAGCCTTATACTTGATGCAGGTGCTCTTGTAAGAGGAAGGGGTATATAAAAAAGTATCAAATACCACTAGAAGCGCATACAATGTTTCTAGTGGTATTATTAATAGAAAGACTGGATTGTAATTAAGAAAGGATTTTATATGTTTTCAGAGCAGAAACTTGGGCAGATTGTACAACAGATTACAGATAACTATAATAACGAAGAACTGTTTTATATTAAAAATGGAAGCTGCATGCCTAACAGGGACAGTATAATACATATAATATTAAGACTCCGCCAGGTCATGTTTCCTGGATATTTTGATGATGAATATCTTGGCAGGACTGTTCCAGAGTATTTTGCAGGGCACAATATACTGAGGCTGTATGATGATTTATCACGCCAGATAAAGTCTGCACTTATGCAGGTATTGCCTGGCAGTGTATCTGAGAAAGATGCTTCAAGTAAAACAGAAGAAATATGTATGGAGTTTTTTTCTTCACTTGGCAGTATCCAGAAAATGCTGCTTAAAGATGTAGAAGCAGCATATAACGGAGACCCGGCAGCAAAAACCAGACAGGAAATAATATTCTGCTATCCAGGGCTTTTAGCTATATTTGTGTACAGGATTGCACATGAACTTTATAAAAGGGATGTTCCATTTATACCACGTATTATGTCAGAGTATGCCCACAGCCGTACAGGGATAGACATAAATCCTGGTGCAGACATAGGTGAATATTTCTTTATAGACCATGGAACAGGAGTAGTTATAGGCGAGACCACTTCTATAGGAAACAATGTCAAAATATACCAGGGCGTAACACTTGGAGCACTTTCAACACGCAGCGGGCAGCTTTTACGTGACATAAAAAGGCATCCGACTATAGAAGATAATGTCACTATATATTCAAGCGCTTCAATACTAGGAGGAGAAACAGTTATCGGGAAAGGCTCAGTTATTGGCGGCAATGCCTTTATCACTGAATCAGTGCCGCCAGGAACACGTGTAAGCGTGAAAAATCCTGAACTTAAATTTACAGAGAAACAGGCAAGCCTGTCAATAAACGAACTCTTTGATTAGGTATATAAAGGTCTGTCTGGTTTTGGCAGCTTTAGGGTATATGGCTCTGGCAGCTTTGAGGTATATGACTCTGGCAATTTCAAAATTTTTCCAGCCGGCAGCCGCTCCCGCTTGGATAAAGCACGCAGTGGTGCATAAAATCTGACAAGACCAGATTTAAGCACCAGCGGCTTTATACACTGCCTTTTGGAAAAATATTTGAAATATGCCAGAGAATTTACTTTTTGTGTGATTTTAAGTAATCATTAGATATTTATGTAGCTATTGGCGGCTGGCTATGGACACTCTGTTTAATCTATAAAAATTTTTTAAAATCAGGATAAAATTCATAATCTTTAGGAGTAAAATTATATTTATCCCATTTTCCAAATTCTTGGAAATATATTAACTCCTTTTCATCTGACAAAACCAGGTTTCCAATATATTCGTGGGTTACACTACAAAACATCAGTCTTTCGTTGTGAAAAAAACATATATCTTCAATACCATCTGCTTTAGAATTAAATATACTTCCAAAATATTCTGCTAATACATTAATTAAAGAAGTATTAGAATAAAACAATTTAATATAAAGTGGATTTTCATAAGTTTTGTAACAATACCAGGAATATGTTTCAAATTTTTTATAAATATAAGGATTTAACTCTTGTGTTAAAAAACATTTTTTTTCTTTATTCTGATGAAAAGTTAATGAAAAATATTCTGAATGTTTCAAACAATATGATATAAAGCCACTGTACTTTTTTCCATTTATATCACTAGATAATTTATATATGGGCATACGTCCTCCTGCAAAAAGTTTGTTCAATATGTAAATATAAAATAAATACCTACTTCTTGATAATCAGTAATTTGTTATCTCCTTTTTGAAATTCGTACTCTGTTTTAACAATTTCCACTTTATAATCCTTTTGGAAATAATCTATTACGTTCTTAATTAAGTTTGTCTTATTTGCATCTAAATCTACAATCGGGAAAATCCGGATTTCTTTACATACTCTAAGCATTTCCATCATTGAAGCAATATGAAAATCATATCCCAATGAAGTATACATTAGCAGAAAATGAGAACTTAATCCAATATCAAAATAATCTGTATTATAGGGTAACTTATTAGGCAATTCATGGAATACATAACGTCCTTCCGCTTTTCCCTTTTCATAATCAGATAAAAACTTTCTCATGGCGGACATCCGGATATTTTCAAGTTCTTTTAAACTTTTAATGTGTTTCCACACATAATTATCCATATTTTCCCGCATTTGCTGCATGACTGTAATACGGACTTCCTCAATTCGTTTTTCTATATCCTCTTTTGAAAATTGATATATCAAATCAAACGAAATTACATTTCCATTTCTTTCAGTCATCTCATAATTGAAACAAGCTGGACCGTCGCCAAATCCTGCAATTTTCTTTGATATATCATTATCATTTAATTGGAACATCAATCTGTATTCCTTCATATTTCTGCCCCAAGGTACAACACTGTCTAACTTAAAAGCCATTTTCTTTTCCTCAATCTGCTCTGATTTACTAAATTAAACAACATTATTATCCTATCACAAGTACACACATAATTCAAGTCAAGCCTTTTGTAAGAACATTTGAAAA
>DKXQ01000128.1 GCA_002493085.1 Lachnoclostridium sp. UBA7122 | reverse complement strand
CATGCCAAAGCCAATATATGACATCATATTTAAAAGGTTGCACAATATATCTAAAATTTCGTATACCCAGATAAAGTTACACTATCACCAGTCTGGCATCACCTTGCAATTCTTTTAATATACATTATAATGGATAATGTAATAATATTATAACAGAAAATCTGGGTGGTGGCTACATGAAAATAAAATTAAAAGAGAAAGGCAAGGTGGTTATATGGCAATTAAGTTTACTAAAATGCATGGATGTGGCAATGATTATGTATATGTAAACTGTATGGAAAGGATGATAGATAATCCGGAAGAGGTATCACGTTTTGTAAGTGACAGGCACTTTGGAATAGGCTCAGACGGGCTTATACTGATATGTCCGTCTGATATTGCAGATTTCAGGATGGCAATGTATAATGCAGATGGTTCAGAGGGAGAGATGTGCGGCAATGGGTCCCGCTGTATTGCAAAGTATGTATATGAGCATGGCATGACAGATAAACAGCAGATATCACTTGAAACAAAGAGTGGCATTAAATATCTTGATTTAACAATAGATGATGGCAAGGTGTCTCTTGTAAAGGTTAATATGGGAGCGCCAGTTTTAGAGCCCTCCCAGATACCTGTTATTACAGGGACAGACAGCAGTACTTTTATAAACCAGCCGCTTAGTGTCTGCGGTACAGAATATATGGTTACATGTGTATCTATGGGGAATCCGCATGCAGTAGTATTTGTTGAAGATACAAACAGATTTGATATCAGAAAATACGGGCCTGCATTTGAAAACCATAGTGCATTTCCTGATAAAATTAATACAGAATTTGTACAGGTACTGGGGCGCAAAGAGATTAATATGCGTGTATGGGAGCGTGGCTCAGGTGAAACCCTTGCATGTGGCACAGGCACATGTGCAGCTGTTGTTGCATGTGTCCTGAATGGAAAAACAGATGATGAAGTAACGGTTCATCTGGCTGGCGGGGACCTGTTTATAAAATATTGCCAGAAAGAGGGCACTGTATGGATGACAGGCCCGGCAGTAACAGTTTTTGAGGGTGAAATTGATTATAGAGAGGGGATTTATTATGAACTTAACCAGACTGCTTCAGGACATTAATTATGCATGTATACAAGGAGATATTAACAGGGAAGTTTCTGGAATTGCATATGATTCAAGAAAAGTTTCTTGTGGCACTGTGTTTGTGTGTATCAGTGGTGCAATAGCAGACGGGCATGTTTTTGCAGCAGATGCAGCCCGCAAAGGCGCTGTTGTAATTATTGCTGAAAAATCTGTTGATGTGCCTGATAATGTAACTGTGATTAAGGTTAAAGACAGCCGTGCTGCGCTTGCCAGGCTTTCAGCAGCATATTTCGGGCATCCTGCAAAGGAACTTAAAACCATAGGCATTACAGGCACTAAAGGAAAGACAACGGCAACATATATGGTACGCTCGATGCTTGAAGCTTCTGGAATAAAGACAGGGCTTATAGGAACTATTGAAACAATTATTGGTGATGAGCATATACCTTCTGCCAATACTACACCAGAATCATATGTTGTGCAGGAGACATTCAGAAAAATGGCTGATGCTGGATGCAAGTGCGTTGTTATGGAGGTTTCATCACAGGGGCTTATGCTTCACAGGACCAGTGGTTTTACATTTGACTATGGCATATTTACAAATCTTGAGCCTGACCATATAGGACCTGCGGAACATAAAGACCTGGATGACTATATACACTGTAAAAGCCTTTTATTCAGGCAGTGCAGGCATGGTATTTTTAACGCTGATGACAGCCATCTTGAAGAAATACTGGCAGGGCATACATGTGATATTGAAACATATGGATTTTCAGATAAAGCGGATATAAGAGCTTCTAATGTGCAGCTTCTTGAAAAAAAAGGTATCCTTGGTGTAACATACCATCTGGATGGCCTTATAAATATGGATGTAGAAATTGATATTCCTGGAAAATTCAGTGTGTATAATTCCATGACAGCTATTGCAATATGCAGGCATTTTGGTGTTTCTAATGATACAATAATAAAGTCACTTGCACAAATACGTGTAAAAGGCAGGGTTGAGCTGCTGGATATATCACCAAAATTTACTGTTATGATAGATTATGCACATAATGCAATGAGCCTTGAAAGCCTTTTAACAACACTAAAAGAATATAATCCTGCAAGGCTTGTCTGCCTTTTTGGCTGCGGTGGCAACCGTTCGAGGGAAAGGCGTTTTGAGATGGGGGAGGTATCATCAAGACTTGCAGATTTTACAGTAGTAACATCTGATAATCCACGTAATGAAGAACCACAAGCTATTATTGATGATATAGTAACAGGTGTAAGGAGAGCTAATGGCAGATACATAACGATACCAGACAGGGCAGAAGCAATAAGATATGTTATAGAAAATGCCCTGGAGGGCGATGTAATTGTCTTAGCAGGAAAAGGACATGAGTATTATCAGGAAATCAAAGGAAAGAAATACCATATGGATGAAAGGGAACTTGCCGCAGATGTAGCCAGAGATGGCAATTTTATCAAATAAACCAGAATTAATGGAGATTTTATGTTATTTGCTGATATAATTATTGACATATCTGTTAAAAACCTTGACAGGACATTCCAGTACAGTGTACCTGCTGAAATGGAAAAAGATATACACATAGGCTCACTTGTACAGATACCGTTTGGAAATGGAAACAGACCGCTTACAGGATATGTAATAAACCTGTCTGGAACTCCTTCATTTGATATATCAAAGATAAAAAGCATAACTGGTATTGACAGACAGGGAATTGCGGTGGAATCACACCTGCTTTTGCTTGCAGGCTGGATAAAGGAAAACTACGGTTCAACTATGAATAATGCAGTTAAGGCTGTTATGCCTGTCAGAAAGGAAGTAAGACAGAAAGTTGTAAAAACAGTTTTTCCTGTTATAGATAAAGAACAAATGAAAAAAGTTCTGGAAGAATTTGAGAAAAAACACAATACTGCCAGAGTCCGGGTGCTCCAGTACCTTTCCGGGCTTGACAGTATACTATATAATAAAGGTGTGGATTATAGTTTTATTATAAAAGAACTGAAAGTTTCTGGCACAGTACTTGACAGCTTAAAGCAAAAAGGAATAATCGGGATTGAGGCGGCAAGACAGTACCGCAATCCTGCCAGTGGAAAAGCACAGCCAGCCAGCCAGCATATACTTAATGAAGGGCAGCAGTATATAAAGGATAGTATATTATCTGATTTTAATAGTGGAATAAGAAAGACATATTTAATATATGGAATTACAGGAAGTGGCAAAACAGAAGTTTATATGAGCATAATCGACGATGTAGTTGCACAGGGCAGGCAGGTGATTATGCTTATACCAGAAATAGCACTTACATTCCAGACTGTAAACAGGTTTTACAGCCGTTTTGGGGCAAGGGTTTCTGTTATACACTCAAGGCTTTCTGCCGGTGAGCGGTATGACCAGTTTGTACGGGCAAAAGAGGGCAGCATTGATATTATGATAGGACCACGCTCTGCGCTTTTTACGCCATTTAACAATCTTGGGCTTATTGTAATTGATGAAGAACATGAAAGCAGTTATCAAAGTGAAACACCGCCCAAATACCATACAAGGGAAGTTGCTGTCCACAGGGCTGGAATGATGGGTGCAAGCGTTATACTGGGTTCTGCTACACCATCACTTGAAGCTTATTACAGAGCCTGCAATGGTGAGTACCAGCTCTTTAAATTAGAAGAACGGGCTGGTAGCGCTGTGCTTCCTGACGTATATATAACTGATTTAAGAAAAGAGTTTGAAAAGAAAAATTATTCAATATTTAGTGAAAAACTAAGAAACCTTATTAAAGAAAGATTAGCAAAACATGAACAAGTAATACTATTTATAAACAGACGTGGCTATGCTGGCTTTATATCATGCAGGAAATGCGGTGAAGCCATAGGCTGCCCACACTGTTCTGTATCTCTTAAGCCACATATGTATAAAGGTTCTGTCAACAGGCTTAAATGCCATTTTTGTGGATATGAAATACCAGTACCTGATGTATGCCCGTCATGTGGTTCAAAATATATAGGAATATTTGGCATTGGAACACAGCAGGTTGAAGAAGCAGTTAAAAAAAATTTTACAGGCGCACGCACGCTAAGGATGGATGCTGATACAACAGGCGGCAAAGAGGGACACAGCAGGATACTGGAGCGTTTTAAAAATGGTGAAGCTGACATACTTATAGGTACACAGATGATAGTAAAGGGGCATGACTTCCCTAATGTGACACTTGTAGGAATTATAGCTGCTGACCTGTCGCTTAATGCAAATGACTACAGGGCTGCTGAACGCACATACCAGCTTATTACACAGGCAGCAGGCAGGGCAGGCAGGGGAGAGAAAAAAGGAGAAGTTGTGCTTCAGACATACCAGCCAGAACACTACAGTATAGTACATGCGGCAAGGCAGGATTATGAAAGTTTTTACAAACAGGAAATAGTTATAAGACAGATGTTGCAATATCCGCCAGTTTCAAATATACTAGGAGTATTAGTGTTTTCAGAAAATGAAGAAAGTGCTTCAAAACTTGCTGTGGTAATATCAGAAATTGTTAAACAGTACCAGACAGTTACAGTACTTGGCCCTGCAGATGCGCCTGTAGCCAAAGCAAAAGACATTTACCGCAAAATGGTCTATGGGAAGTGTCCAGATTATAGTATCCTGCGTCTGGTAAAAGACCGTATAGAAGCATTTAAAGAACAGAGTACAGAATACAGGGACTGTGGAATTAATTTTGAATTTAACTTTACCAGATAGGTACAAGCTTCTTAGGCAGTGGATTTTACACCTGGCAGTTTTGTAAAAAAGTTTTGAAACAGGAAAAGAGGATTGGACAATATGGCTATTAGAAAAATCAGGACAATAGGCGACGAAATACTTACACATAATACAAAACCAGTTAAAATAATAACACCACGTATATCAATACTTATTGGCGATATGTTTGATACTATGTATGAAGCCTGTGGCGTCGGGCTTGCTGCACCACAGGTAGGCGTACTTAAGCAGATAGTTGTCATAGATGTAACTGAAGAGAGAAACAACCCTTTAGTTCTTATAAATCCGGAAATACTTGAACTTTCCGGGGAACAGACAGGACAAGAGGCATGTCTTAGTGTGCCAGGCAAGTCAGGCATTGTCACAAGGGCAGATTATGCAAAGGTAAAGGCATATAATGAACACATGGAGGAAATAATTATAGAAGGGGAAGGACTGCTTGCAAGGGCGCTGCAGCATGAGATAGACCATCTTTCAGGCATTTTATATGTTTCAAAAGCTGAAGGCGGGCTTACCGATGTAAACCCTGATGAAGAGGAGTGATTTTTTGAGAGTAGTGTTTATGGGAACACCAGACTTTGCAGTAAAAACTTTACAATGCCTTATAAAGAGCAGACATGAGGTGGCCGCTGTTATTACACAGCCTGACCAGCCAAAGGGAAGAAGCGGCAGGCTTGTGCCACCGCCTGTAAAGGAAGCAGCTCTTGCCGCAGGACAGGAGATAGAAGTTTACCAGCCTGTAAGGGTAAAAGATAAGGAATTTATAGAGACACTCCGGAGTATAAACCCTGATGCTATTATTGTAGCTGCTTTTGGGCAGATACTGCCAGCAGAGATAATACATCTGCCAAAATATGGCTGTATAAATGTACATGCATCACTTCTTCCAAAACTGCGCGGGGCTGCACCTGTACAATGGGCAGTGATAAATGGCGATAAAGAGAGTGGTGTGACAATAATGCAGATGGACGAAGGAATTGATACCGGAGACATACTGCTTGTAAAAAAATGTCCGCTTGATGCAAAAGAAACAGGAGGAAGCCTTTTTGAAAAGCTGGCAGAACTTGGCGGACCTATGGTGCTTGAAGTACTTGATATGGCAGAAAGCGGGACTTTAAAGCCTGTAAAGCAGGATGATGGAAAGCACAGTTATGTGAAAATGTTAAAAAAAGAGATGGGAAATATTGACTTTAATGCCCCAGCAGAAAAAATAGAAAGGCTTGTAAGAGGGCTTGCCCCATGGCCATCTGCATTTACACATATTCATGGCAAAACACTTAAAATATGGGGTGCAGATATAATATCTGCCACTGAAGCAGAAGAAACTGGTATAGCAGACACAGTTGTATGTCCAGGGACAATTACATCTGTAAGGAAAAATGATATAATAGTAAAAACTGGAAATGGATACCTTGCTATTACTTCATTACAGCTTGAGGGAAAGAAAAAGATGGAGACAGGAGCTTTCTTAAGGGGTTATAAAATAGAAAAGGGAGAGCAGCTTGGGCAATAAAAACAATAATAAGAATAAAAAAACAGACAGTATAAACATACGTGCCTGTGCTCTGGATATTATTATGGAAGTCTTAGAAAATGGGGCATATTCAGATAAAGCACTCCATAAAGTCCTGGACAGCAAAGTTATTAAGGACAGGCGGGACAGGGCTTTTTTATCAAAGCTTTGTGAGGGGACAGTTGAAAGAGCTATAACACTTGATTATATAATAAATTGTTTTTCAAGTGTAAAAACCAGGAAAATGAAACCTGTCATAAGAAACATATTGCGTATGTCTGTGTACCAGATTTTTTATATGGGGCATGTGACAGATGCTGCTGCATGTGATGAAGCCGTAAAGCTTGCAGTTAAACGTGGATTTAAAGGGCTGGGCGGATTTGTAAATGGGGTTTTAAGGAATATTATCCGTCAAAAAGATAGTATAAAATATCCATCACTATCTGTAAAATATTCTATGCCTGAATGGATTGTAGAAAGATTTATAAACGGATATGGGAAAGAGACAACAGAAAAAATACTAGAAGCGTTTCTAAGTGAAAGCAGAAATACATCTGTCAGGTGTAATATTTCCAAGGCAGATGTATCTGTGATAACAGAAATGCTTAAAGCAGATTGTATTAACACAGGCAGAGGCCAGCTTTTTGGATATGCATTAAATATAAGCGGCTATAACAGGCTTACAGAACTTAGGGCATTTAAAGATGGGTTTATACAGGTACAGGATGAAAGTTCAATGCTTACTGCTGCCATAGCACATATTAAAAAAAATGATACCATTATTGATATATGTGCTGCTCCTGGCGGAAAGACGCTCCATGCAGCAGATTTGCTTTATGGGACTGGGAAAGTTATTTCATGTGATATTTCAAAAAGCAAGACAAATCTTATCCGCCAGAATGTAAAAAGAGCAGGTTTTAATAACATAGAGATATATGAAAATGATGCGCTTGTATACAGGCAGGAATGGAAGGAGACAGCAGATATTGTTATAGCAGACCTTCCATGTTCAGGGCTTGGTGTTACAGGAAGAAAGAGTGATATAAAGTATAGGATAAAACCTGGCAGCATAAAAGAGCTGGCAGCTATGCAGAAAGAGATGCTGGAAATTGCGGGCCGGTATGTCAAACCTGGTGGCAGGCTGGTTTACAGCACTTGTACAATTACACCAGAAGAAAATATTGAAAACTTGCAGTGGATAAAAGAAAATTTACCATTTGTGGGTGAATCTATAGAAGAATGTCTTCCTGAAATACTTAAATGTAATACAGGACAAGATGGGTTTATACAGGTACTGCCACATATGGCAGGCACAGATGGCTATTTTGTAGCTTTATTTACTAAAAATTGCTGACAGGCAGGTAATGGATGGTGATATATTGGCAGCAGAACTATTGGAAAAAATAGATATAATGAGCCTGGATTCTGATGAAATGGCAGAATTTATTGAAAGCACAGGTGAAAAAAGTTTCAGGGCAAAGCAGCTTTATGGATGGATACATAAGAAACTTGCATATTCCTTTGATGAAATGACAAATCTTCCAAAGGAATTCAGGGAAAAGCTTAATAATAACTGTACTATAGACAGCACAAGCATTGCAGATGTACAGGAGTCAGCAGATGGGACACGTAAGTATTTAATGCAGCTTTCTGATGGCAATGCAGTTGAAAGTGTGCTGATGAAATACAAGCATGGCAACAGTGTTTGTATTTCTACACAGGCAGGCTGCCGTATGGGCTGTAAATTCTGTGCATCAACAACAGGCGGGCTGGACAGGAATTTAAAGCCGTCCGAGATGCTTGGACAGATTTACAGGATACAGCGTGCCACAGGTGAACGTGTTTCCAATGTAATACTTATGGGCATAGGTGAACCTCTTGATAATTATGCTAATGTCGTAAAATTTATAAAGATGCTTTCTGACAGGAACGGTCTTAATATAAGCCAGAGAAATATAACTTTATCTACATGTGGCCTTGTGGAAAAACTTATAAGCCTTGTGGATGAACATCTTGGAATAACTATAGCTATATCACTCCATGCACCAGATGATGCATTGAGAAGGAGCATTATGCCAGTTGCCTGTAAATATTCTATACACGATATAATAAAAGCCTGTAAGTATTATATAGAAAAGACAGGCCGCAGGATAACATTTGAATACAGTCTTATGGAGGGGGTTAATGACAGGCCAGAACATGCAGAAAAGCTTGCAGGGCTGCTTTACAGCCTGAACTGTCATGTAAACCTTATACCGCTTAACCCTGTAAAGGGAAGAATGGGAAACCGTCCGGCAGGAATTGATATACAGCATTTTAAATCAATGCTTGAAAAAAAGCATATTAATGTTACTATTAGAAGAGAAATGGGCAGTGATATAGATGCTGCCTGTGGCCAGTTGCGCAATAAGAACAAAGGAGGGTAACTGTATGAAAGCATATGCAAAGACTGATATAGGGAAAAAACGTTCGATGAACCAGGATTATTTTTATTGCAGTGACCATCCAGTAGGCAGTTTCCAGAACCTTCTGATAGCTGCTGATGGTATGGGAGGCCACAGGGCAGGCGACCATGCTTCAAAGCTTTGTGTAGAGAACATAGTAAAATCAATATCAGGTAGTATACATAGTACACCTGTTACAGTATTTAATGAGGCAATTATGGCTGCCAATAAGATTGTTTATGAAGAAGCAAGACAGTATCCACAGTATGAGGGAATGGGGACAACAGTAGTAGCATGTACGCTGTCAGGCCATACTTTATATGTGGCTAATATAGGGGATTCACGCTTATATTTGATAAGTGATGAGATAAAACAGGTTACAAGTGACCATTCACTTGTAGAAGAAATGGTGAAAAAGGGGGATATAACAGAGAGAGAAGCAAGAATCCACCCACAGAAAAATATAATAACAAGAGCGCTTGGAATAGATGACCAGGTACATGCAGATTACTTTGAAATATCAGTAGAGACATCAGATATTGTACTTTTGTGTACAGATGGGCTTACAAACATGATTGAAGATGATGATATTGAATATATTGTAAAACACAGCAGCTCCATGGATAAGGCTGTTAACTCGCTGGTGGCCAAGGCAAATGAAAACGGAGGTTATGACAATATTACAGTAATCCTGGCAGTAGTAAACTGACAGTTTCAGCAGCAGATTGGAGGATAGAATGATTAGTCTGGGCATGAAAATAAGCGAAAGATATGAAATTATTGATAAAGTCGGCTCCGGAGGCATGGCAGATGTGTACAAGGCAAAAGACCACCGCCTGAACCGGTTTGTTGCCATAAAAATTTTAAAGCAGGAATACAGTAATGATGCAAAATATGTAACCAAATTCAGGGTAGAGGCACAATCAGTTGCGGGACTGTCACATCCCAATATTGTAAATGTATATGATGTAGGTGATGACGACGGATTATCTTATATTGTAATGGAACTTGTGGAGGGTATTACCCTTAAAAAGTTTATAGAAAAAAAAGGCAGGCTTGATATAAAGGAAGCAGTAGGCATAGGCATACAGATTGCACAAGGCATAGAGGTTGCACATGAAAACCACATTATACACCGTGATATTAAACCACAAAATATTATTATTTCTAAAGAAGGAAAAGTTAAGGTAACTGATTTTGGAATTGCAAAAGCAGCGACATCTAATACAATTACATCTAATGCAATGGGTTCAGTACACTATATAAGTCCTGAACAGGCAAGAGGAGGCTATAGCGACGAAAAAAGCGATATATATTCACTTGGTGTCACTATGTATGAGATGCTTTCAGGCAGAGTGCCATTTGAAGGTGAAAGTACCGTTACAGTTGCACTTGCACATATACAAGATGAAGCTGCTACCCTTAATGAAACAGAACCAGACATACCACATAGTCTTTCCAGAATAGTGCAGAAGTGTATGCAGAAAAAGCCTGACATGCGCTATATGTCAGTTGCAGCTCTTATAGCAGATTTAAAGCGTTCACTGGCAGAGCCTGATGGCAGCTATGTAATGTTTATGGAAGATAATTCAGATTCTCCTACTATTATGCTTTCAGATTCAGAATTAGGTAATATAAAAGAAGCTACAAAAGTGATGCCTGAAGTTACAAGGGAAGAAGAAATTCCCGATGAGGATACAATAGATCCTAAACTTGAAAAAATACTTAAAATATGCAGTGTTGTTGTTGCAATAATAATAATTATTGTAGTATTCCTTATTATTGGAAAAGTAAGCGGCTGGTGGGGGAAAAAACCTGTACAGACAAAAGCAACCTCCGCACCAGAGGCAACAAGCTCTGCAGTTCCTTCCGCAGAACCTGCTTCAAATCTTATCGAAGTGCCTGAAATTGTGGGATATTCTCTTGCTGATGCAGAAGATATGCTTGAAAAAGCTGACCTTAAATACCGTCTGGAGCCTGTGGAATCAAATGAGAAAGCTAACCAGGTTACAGACCAGAAGCCAGAAGCAAGAGAACAAGTTGAAAAATATACAATCGTAACAGTTTATTATAGCCAGGGAAAAGAAAACTATATTACAATACCTAATTTTGTAAACAGCTCAGTAGACCGTGTAATGACAGCACTTATAAATCTTGACCTTACAGTTGCAGGACAGGATGAGATGTACAGTGAAAGCGTAGATGCCGGACTGGTATGTGGAACATATCCTGTTGTTGGCTCCGCTGTTAAAAAGGGAACTGCTGTAACAATACATGTCAGCAAAGGACCTGAAAGAAAGACCACAAAAGTACCATATATTGTAGGCAAAGAGGTTTCCGTAGCATTAGCAAGGCTTGAAGAAAGGGGACTTAAAGGCAATACAGAAGATGTAACTTATATATACTCTGACAGATATCCAGAAGGGATAGTTGTTACACAGTCAATAGCAAGAGGGACAGAGGTCGAAGCAGGAACTGTAATAGATTATGCTGTAAGCCTGGGTCCAAAAGATACTGTTTCTGAGCCAGAGCCAGAACCTACTACTAATACTGAGCCAGAACCAGAACCTACAGAGGATGTTTCATACAGTTATGTAGGAAGTGTTACAATAGCAGGTAATCCGTTCGATTTTCCAGAGGACACTGGAAGGATTAAACTTGTACTTAGACAGGATGGCAGGGAGAAAACAGTATGGAATGGAACGTTGAGTTATGATGATTTTCCTATGAAATTTGAATTTGAGGGCTGGAGTGAAAACGATGGCACTATAACTCTTTATAAGGATGATGAAGCAACAGGCAATTCATATAGTGTAGAATTTGAAAAGGTTATAGAATGATGAATGGTAAAATAGTACGTGGCATAGCAGGATTTTATTATGTACATGTAAAAGATGCAGGAATATTTGAGTGTAAGGCAAAGGGCATATTCAGGAATAACAATATAAAACCACTTGTCGGTGATAATGCCAGCCTCGAAATATTAGATAGAGAAAAAAAACTTGGCAATATTACAAAAATACTTCCAAGAAAAAATTCTATTATACGTCCTGCTGTTGCCAATATTGACCAGGCTGCCGTTATAATTGCTGCATCATATCCAAAACCTGACCTTAATCTTCTTGACAGATTCCTGCTTATGATGAGGATGCAGGAAATACCGGCAGCAGTATGTTTTAATAAAACTGATGCTGTGGATACAGAAGAACTTTTACAGCTTACAGGCCACTACAGAGACAGTGGGTGTACAGTATATATGACAAGCACAGTAACAGATGAAGGGATTGCAGAATTAAAAGAAGGCCTGGAGGGAAAGACAACTGTGCTTGCCGGACCGTCTGGTGTTGGAAAATCATCTGTAATAAACAGACTATTTCCAGAAGCTAAAATGGCGGTTGGCGATATCAGCAGCAAGATAAAAAGGGGCAGGCATACAACCAGACATTCAGAGCTTTTAAGTCTTGGAAACAGCACATATGTTATGGACACTCCTGGTTTTACATCACTAATGCTTATGTCATCAGAAAAAGAAGAACTGAAGCAGTATTATCCAGAATTTGAACCTTATGCTGGAAGATGCCGTTTTTTGGGATGTTCACACATTAATGAGCCTGGATGTGCTGTAAAAGCCGCAGTAGAAGATAACATTATTTCACAGAGCAGATACAGCAATTACAAACAGTTCTATGAAGAAACCAGCCATCTTAAAAAGTATTGAAAAGTATGCAGAAAACACAGAAATGGAGGAAAATAATGAGTGAAATTGCACCATCTATATTAGCAGCAGACTTTAACAGACTTGGGGAGCAGATAAAAGAAATTTCCCTTGCAGGGGTAAACATCCTTCATATAGATGTTATGGATGGCATGTTTGTCCCATCAATATCATTTGGCATGCCGCTTATTAAATCAATAAGAAAAGAGAGCAATTTGTTCTTTGATGTGCATCTTATGATAAATGAACCAGCAAGGTACCTGCGTGAATTTGCAGATGCAGGGGCAGACAGTATTACAGTACACAAGGAAGCGTGCAGTAATTTAAAAGAAACTTTATCTGATATAAAAAAACTTGGCCT
Source organism: Lachnoclostridium sp. UBA7122 (assembly GCA_002493085.1). GTDB lineage: Bacteria > Bacillota > Clostridia > Lachnospirales > Lachnospiraceae > Butyribacter. The sequence goes on along the minus strand of DKXQ01000128.1, from coordinate 17,125 downwards.
GCCGGCATCTGTTTCAATTAATCCGGAAACACCTGTACAGGCAGTTGAAGATGTGCTTAATCTGGCAGATATGGTTCTTGTTATGAGTGTAAGCCCTGGGTCAGGCGGACAGCCATTTAACCCTGGTGCGCTGGATAAAGTTAAAAAACTTAAAGAAATAAGGCAAACCCGGGGACTGGATTATAAAATTGAGATTGACGGGGGAGTATATAAGGGAAATATTGCCAGCATTGTAAAAAGCGGAGTGGATATACTTGTTTCAGGAACAGCAGTATTTAATGGAAATATCCCAGAAAATATCAATTCTTTAAATAAAATTATAGAAGGCAAAGTATGATTGGACGGACTCTTATTATTGGTGGCGGGGAAATTGATTATGAATTTACAGCAGATTATCTTTCAAAACAGAAGTTTGACACTGTAGTGTGTGCTGATTCTGGTTTAGATGCAGCAGACAGGCTTGGATTAAATGTAAACTTTTTAATGGGTGATTTTGACAGTGTGGAAAAGGAAACACTGTCAAAATTTCTAGAGCTGGACTGCCAGGGCGATAATACAAAATATATAAAGTATCCTAAAGAAAAAGATTATACAGACATGCATCTTGTGTTAGAATGGACAACAGGCAGGAAGCCATCTGAAATTGTAATACTTGGTGCAACAGGCAGACGGCTTGACCATTTTATTGCCAATATAAATATACTTATGCTTCCACTGGAAAATAATATACCAGCTTATATAATTGATAAATACAATAAGATTTGCCTGGCAGACAGGGAGCACAGGATTAGTAAAGAAAATTTATGGGGAAAATATATATCCATCTGTCCATTTACTGATAAAGTTACAGATGTATGCCTGCATGGTTTTAAATATCCACTTACAGGTGAAACACTAAGGACCGGTGGAAGCAGGACAGTCAGCAATGAACTGGCAGATGGTGCAGACGAAGCTATAATTTCCCTGGGTGAAGGAATATTAATAGTAATTGAATCAAAGGACAGATAGATGGCAATACATTATTTTTTTGGCAATGGCAGTGTAAATTTTACCTGGAAACCGCCACATGGACTGTGCCCTGCGATGACAGTCCCGCCATGTACAGATATAATCTGCCTGACAATAAGAAGCCCAAGACCATGCCGCTGTTCTGTAGTGCTTTCATCACGGAACATATAATGAGGTGCGTTGTTAATTTTATAAATCTGTCTATCTGTTGCTCCAGTTCCATCATCAGAAATTTCTACAGTAACATGGTCTTTCTTTTTATTGTCTGCCGTAATGCTGGCCAATATTTTACAGCCCTGTTCATTGTGGTTTATACTGTTCCATATAAGATTATTTATTGCCCTTTTTATAAGTTCTTTATCAATATTTACATTACAAAGTGCACGTGGTATGCCAGCTTCCAGCTCAAATTCGTATTTACCAGAAATATCCATATTTATAAAATCTGCAACAGTCTGGCGTACTACTGCAACAATATTTTCATCTGCAAGCTTTAATGGCTGCATATTGTATTCAAGTTTTGAAGCAAGATTTAAGTCATTAATCAGGTTTTTTATGCGCCTGCTCTGTTTTACAATAACTGTGGCTTTCTGTTGTTCTTCTTCTGTTAAGTTTATATCTTCCATTAACTGGCATGCATACCCCATTACCATTGAAAGCGGGGTCCTGATATCGTGCGAGATTCCGGCAATCCAGTTTGCTCTTGCAGTTTCCTTTCTGTGAAGATAATAGTTTTGTGACTGCAAAAATTCAGAAGTCCTGTTAATATTCGCTGCAACCTCTGATAACAGGCCAGTTTCATTGACACGTACAGGCCCGCCTGATGAAAGTGCCTGTATGCCGTTTATAATTGGATTTATTGCATTTACCAGTCTGCTGCTAGTTACCATATATATTATAAATATAACTAATATATTAGTAACAAGCAGTATTAAAAGTATCATAGGCAGGTCAGAAATAAAGTTTAAATCCCAGCTTGGCGACATATGTTTCCATAAGCTGTCCTTTGGATATCCAAGTACCATAAGCCCGTCTTTTGCCCTGCCAGTAAATGCGGGATATCCGTCAATATAGCCAATGGTCAGTTCTGCAATGCCAGATGCAGTATATTTTTCAGGTACAGTATCAGGAAGATTGTCTGTATTCCATACAACTTCTAATGTATGGTTGTCAATAAACACTGCCCATATATTTTCTGATTCCAGTTTTCTTGCCATATTATCTGAAAGTACATATCCACTCTCTAAGCGTTTCAGGCTTTTTGCAGCTTTCTCTGCTGTCTCGTAAGGATAAGAAGTATTATTATAGGAATCCAGTATTGTAAATACCAGTATAATATTAAATATAATAAGCAATATTGAACTTATCATTCCAGTTGAAGCAAAATGCCGTATAAGTTTAGGTGCACTTTTCATATTATTTTATTACCTCCAGATTTTAAGGCACGATAAGCTTGTATCCAAGACCTTTAACAGTTACAAGAGATACAGGATGGGAGGGGTCAGCCTCAATTTTTTCCCGTATGCGCCGTATATGTGTCATTAGTGAATTTTCGTATCCATATGGATTGTCGCCCCAGACAGCTTCACACAAAGCATCAATAGTGACAATCCTGCCTGCATTGCGGTATAGAGCTGATAAAAGTTCAAACTCTTTAGCAGTCAGAGGTATATGGCTGCCATCTTTAACTACCTCAGCACATGGCAAATCAACTTCACTGTTTGCAAGTTTTATCAGTGTATATTCTTCTTTATAACATCTGCGCAGTATTGCCATAATACGGAAAAGCAGTTCTTTTGGAAGAAAAGGTTTTACAATATAATCATCTGCCCCAGTATCAAAACCTCTGAATTTATCGTTATCCTCACCACAGGCAGTCAGAAACAGTACAGGAAAATCACTTTTTTTTCTGAGCTGTTGCATTAGTGAAAAGCCATCTCCATCAGGAAGCATTACATCCAGTATAGCTAATTCTGGTGTCTGGATATCTGCTGCCATAATAGCTTCCTTTACACTGCCAGCAGTCTGGATATTGGTATATCCATCATTTTTTAATATAGAAACAACCATGTCTAAAAGTTTCTGTTCATCATCAACAAGAAGTATGCATTTACTTTTTAAATAACTGGATTTCATAGTATGCCCCCTTTTTATAATTGCCAGATAATTGTCTGGCTTTTATGATTATATCACATAAGTGCAGTTTTTTGGCGCAAATCTAAAAATGTAAGGTAAGTGTAAGGAAGAGAAAATGTTCTTGTAAGGTATATAGTATAGAATTAAACTATATTAAGGAAAGGAGAAATACTATGAATATTATTGAAACTTCAAATCTTACAAAGTCATATGCAGGTTTTTTTGCTGTTACTGAACTGTGCCTTCACATCCCAAAGGGAAAAGTTTATGGCTTTCTTGGCCCTAATGGTGCAGGAAAGTCAACAGTTATGAAGATGCTCCTCGGTCTTACAAGGCCTACAAAAGGTTCATTTGTAATTGATGGAAAAAGGTATCCTGAAAGCCGGATTGAAATATTAAAAGAAATTGGCTCATTTATTGAAGCACCATCTTTTTATGGAAACCTGACAGGAAAGGAAAATCTTGAAATAGTACAAAGCATACTTGGGCTTCCTGCCTCTGCTGTTGACGAGGCAATGGAGCTTACAGGCATAACACAGTATAAAGACAGGCCTGCCAGAAAATATTCCCTTGGCATGAAACAGAGACTAGGGCTTGCAAGTGCTTTATTAGGCAGACCCCCGGTACTTATACTGGATGAGCCTACTAATGGCCTTGACCCCGTAGGAATACATGAAATAAGGACACTTGTGCGCTCCCTGCCGCAGAAATTTGACTGTACTGTACTTGTATCATCACATCTGCTTTCTGAAATTGAACTTATGGCGGATAATATTGGCATTTTAAACCACGGACACCTGCTGTTTGAAGGAACACTTAATGAATTAAGACAGATGGCTGCACTGCGTGGATATCCATATGACAATCTGGAAGATACATTTTTAGCTATAATTAATGATGACAATATGCAAAGGAGTGGTATAAAATGAATTTCAGGTCTGAATGTAGAAAGATAAAACGCACTGGCTTTTTGCCTGCATTTATTGCAGGAGGCTTTCTTGCAGGAGCTGTGCCAGTCCTTAATATGTTATTCCGCTCAGCAAATTATATAAAGCCAGATGTAAACCCTGTAGAAGTGCTGTTTATGGCAAACTGGCAGACGATGGCACTCTTAAATATACTGCTGGTTTTAGAAGGTGCATGTATACTGTACCATACAGAATACACAGACAATGCAATGCAGCGTATGCGCACATTGCCATTTAATGAAAGTGGCCTGTTTATAAATAAATTTCTGCTGGTATTAATGATGTGTACTATCCTGGTAGCAATAGAAGCAGCAGCAATAGGCTTTTGCTGTGAACACTGGTTTGGCGGCACTGTCATACATGGGGCAGCAGGATACATGCACATATGCATAGAAATCCTGGAAAGCCTTGGATACTCCCTCTTACTTGTACTGCCAGCAGCCCTGTTGTCACTCTTTATTGCATCAATATGTAAAAATATGTGGGTCTCACTTGGCATAGGTGTGCTCTGCATATTTACTGCTACAATGCTGCCAGCAGATAATTTTGTACTATCACTGTTTCCATTTGCAATGCCATTCCAGATACTGGCAGGCACTGCACCAGATACTGTATATAATTTTATAACTGCATGTATAGCTGAAATTATAATTATACTGTTAGCAGAGATGTTATTTTTAAAAGCAAGGAGGTCTTTTGAATGAATTTTTTATCACTGGTATGCGTTGAATTTAAGAAAATACGCCGCTCTAAAATTATTCTTATAATGTTTATTGCAGCGGTTATCCTCTGGATTCCTTCAATAGTAAATGCACGCTTAAATTTTAAAATGGATGATGTAGGGATTTCACCAGAAAATAATTATATGATACAGGGGTTTTTAGGCATGGCGTGGTTTATGTTTCCTGCAAGCATGATTGTTGGCATAGTCCTGCTTAACCAGACAGAGCGTGGAAACAGAGGGATTATTAAAATGCTGTCCCTGCCTGTCAGCACAGTAAAACTATGTCTTGCTAAATTCACAGTTTTACTATCACTTGCAGCTTTCCAGGTTTTAATACTTACCATAATGTACTATGCCAGTGCAGCAATAACATCACGTATACAGGATTATAACTTTATTCTGCCACCATTATTTGTATTTAAAGAAGCAGGGTTATTTTTTCTAGCTGCCATACCAATGATAGCAGTGTTCTGGCTGCTATCCGTATTTATCCAGACCCCTGTATTTTCCATAGGGACAGGATTTGCTTCAATCGTGCCTTCCGTTTTAATGATAAATACCAAAATCTGGTTCGCCTACCCTATGTCATATCCGCTGTTTATAATCACATATGAATATGGAAAACTGGCTGACAATATGGAAGCATCCCAGCCTAAATTAATTCCCTGGATACCAGTTGCCGCTGGCATTACATTTGTGTGTATTATTATATCATGCTTGTGCTTTGGCCAGGCAGAAAGAAAATAAGAATAACATCTAAAAAAAATAATTGTCATATTTTGTATTATATAGTATAATAATGTATTATAATATTACAAAGTAAAGGATTGAATATATGAAAAAAATTTATAAAGCACATATTAATGATAATACAAATACAATACAGACAGTAAAGGAACACTCAGAAAATACTGCCTGCCGCTGCAGACAGTTTGCAGTTCCTGCTTTGAAAGACCTGTTATATATAACAGGCCTTCTCCATGATATAGGCAAATACCAGGATTCTTTCCAGCAGAGAATAGATGGTAAAAACATTGCAGTAGAACATTCTACATGTGGTGCACTTATTGCAGATAAGATGTATCCTGGTGCAATGGGGCTTATGATGGAATACTGTATTGCAGGACACCATTCAGGAATACCAGATGGAGGTTTTACAAATGATACTCCTGATATGCCTACACTGAATGGAAGAATGAAACGTGAATTTGAAGATTTTTTTGCATATAAAGAAGAACTTGATATTCCACAGGCAGACCAGAAATGTTTTCTGGAATTCTTATCAAAGGATTGCAACAAAGATATAGATAAATTAATTGATAAATTTGCGTTTCTTACCAGATATGTTTTTTCATGCCTGACAGATGCAGATTCACTTGATACAGCAGAATTTTGCAGAAATCTTCCTGACAAACATCTAAAGACAAATTTTAATAAATGTTTAGAAAAAGTTGTGACAAATTTTTCTTCTTTTTCATGTAAAACACAATTACAAAAAAACCGTTCTATTCTTCAGAAACAGGTCTTTGACAAAGAAAGTACAGATGCAGAAATTTATCTGATGAATATGCCAACAGGAAGCGGAAAGACTTTGTGCAGTGTAAAGTTTGCATTAGAAAGAGCTATAAAAAGAAAAAAGAAAAGAATTATCTATATAATTCCATATAATAGTATTATTGACCAGACAGCCAGCGTATTTAGCAGGCTATTTGGAAGCGATGCTGGAATTTTACGCCATCAGTCTACATATTCTTATGCCGGTGATGAATTTAGCGAAGATTACCGGCTGCTTATAAAATCTGCTTCAGAAAACTGGGATGCAGAATTTATTATTACAACAGCAGTACAATTTTTTGAATCAATCTATTCTAATAAACGCAGTAAACTTAGAAAACTCCACAATATGGCAGATAGTATCCTTGTTTTTGATGAAGCACATCTGATGCCACAGAAATATTTGCAGCCATGTCTTCAGGCCATTACATATATAACAAGGTATCTGGATAGTGAAGCTGTATTTCTTACTGCAACAATGCCAGATTTTCCAAAATTAATAAAAAAATATGCGTTACAGGATAGTAAAATTATCAATCTGGTTGATGATACTTCACTTTTTGACAGCTTTTATAAATGCCAATACAGTTTTTTAGATAATGTAAGTGAAGACCGTATTCTGGAAATGGCATTGCAATATCCTGCAAGTCTTGTAATAGTAAATACACGGGCTAAAGCAGCAAAGTTTTATAAAAAAGCAAAAGGACGCAAATACCATCTTTCAACTTATATGACCCCATATGACAGAAAAAGGGTACTTGATATGATAAAGGATGAACTTGCCGGACTGGAAAGGGACTACCCGGATATGTCCTGTGTACCAGAAGAGAGAAAAGTATTTATTGTTTCAACATCTTTAATTGAAGCTGGTGTTGACCTTGATGTATATACTGTTTTCAGGGAACTGGCTGGATTAGACAGTATATTACAGGCAGGAGGCAGATGCAACCGGGAAGGCAAAAGAGAAAAGGGTGAAGTTTTTATCTTTAGTACTGATGAAAAATATATTTCCCAAAACGCCAGGGCTAATATAACTAAAGGATTATTAAAAAAGTACAAAGATATATCATGTCCACAGAGCATAAAAGAATACTATGACAGATTGTTCTTTTTAAATGAAGACGAAATTGCAAATAATGCCATAAGCAGCAAATGTACAGATATCCGTTCAATTCCTTTTAAAGAGTATGCAGACAGTTTTGAGATTATAGACTCTAAAACAGTACCAGTTGTTGTAGAAAGAAATGAAGAAAGCAGAGAAATAATCAAAGGATTAAAATATGCAGAATTAGATAATATAAGAAAACTGCAGCAGTACAGTTGTACTGTTTACCAGAAAGAATTAGATGATTTAATAACACAAAAAGTTATAGATGATTTTGGTACAGGCATATGGTGTCTTACAAATAAAGACTACTATGATGAAAATATTGGAATAACATTTCAAGCAAAAGATTATTTTTTATAGTAAAGTGGAAGGAGAAACCAGTATGGGTTATGGGTTTAAAGTTATAGTGGAAGGTGATTATGCGTGTTTCACAAGACCAGAACTTAAGGTTGAGAGAGTAAGTTATGATGTACCACCGCCAGGAGCTTTAGAAGGACTTTTAAAAAGTGTTTACTGGAAACCGGCAATACGGTATAAAATTGATAAAATCATTGTGTTTAATCCTATTAATTTTATGAATGTGAGGCGCAATGAAGTCAAGGACAAAGTGTCTTACACTACAATGAAGAAACAGATGAAAGGAGAAAATGCCGACCCCTGTATTTATACAACACAAAGCAGAAGCCAGAGGGCATCACTGATTTTAAAAGATGTAAAGTATGGCATAGAATTTCACTTTGAACTGACAGGTTTAAGAGCAGATAATGAAAATGATTCAGAAAATAAACATTATAATATTATTAAAAGACGTCTGGAAAGAGGGCAGCATTTCAGGACCCCATGTCTTGGATGCAGTGAATTTCCAGTAAAAAAGATTGAACTTGTAGATGAATTTGATGAAAGCCTTATAAGCAGTCCAATTCTTAATATGGGTGACGTGGACCTGGGCTTTATGAATTACCAGGTACAATTTGCAGATAAAGGCGTGCCTGTCAATGGAAACTGGGATAATCCAAAGTTTTCAGATGCAGCTTCAACAGTTTATTACCGTCCACATATGGTAAATGGAATTATTGATGTGGCTAAATACAGGGAGGGATTGCGTTGTTAATAAGTGCATTATGTAATTATTATGATATTCTTTCATGTGCAGGAAAAGTTCTTAAAGATGGCTATTCTAAAGTAAATGTCCATTATCTTGTATGCCTGGAAGAAACAGGGAAAATTGACGAAATTATTAGATACCAGCTTAAAGAAGAAGTAAAAATGAAAAATGGCAAAATAAAAGAGGTATGGCATCCCAAAGAGGTTATTATGCCTGAAAGAACAGAAAAACCAGGGATTGATTCTAATATTATTGAACACCGTCCAGTATATCTGTTTGGCCTGCTCCAGTCAGGTGACATATTATCAGCAAATGACAGGACTGGCAAGGCAGAAAAATCACATCAGGCATTTGTAAAGGCTAATCTTGAATTTTTAGATGGCCTGGATTCACCTGTAATTAATGCATACCGGAATTTTATATTAAACTGGAAACCAGAAGAGGAAACAGAAAATATTTATTTAAAAGGTCTTGGAAAGAATTATTCTAAATCAAACTTTATATTTTGCCTGTCAGGTTATCCAGATAGATTATTACATCAAGATGAATGTGTAATCCAAAAATGGAACAGTTTAAGAGCAGAACATACAGAGAAAGACCAGCATATCAGACAATGTGCAGTCAGTGGCACAATGCAGCCAGTAGCAAGAATACATAATAAAATCAGGGGTATATATGGAGGACTGGCTGTTGGTTCAGTTCTTATAAGTTATAAAAACAGCTCAGAAAATTCATATTGTAATGAAAGTTCTTATAATAGCAATATTTCAGAAACAGCTATGAAAAAATATACAGAGGCACTAAATTATCTTTTAGGCAGTCCTGCACATAAAGTTTTATTTGATGACATTACTCTGGTGTTCTGGGCAATGAATGAAAAAGAAGAATGTGAAGATACATTCCAGGCAATGCTGTTTGGACAGTCTGATACTATGGATGCAGCGTCAGTTGACCAAATGTTAGAAAAACTTGTAAAAGATGCCCAAAGTGGAAAAATAACAGAGGACAGGCTGTCACCTATAGATAAGACAAATTCTGATACAGACTTTTATATGCTTGGTTTTAAACCTAATTCTTCACGTATAGCACTAAAGTTTATTTATAGGAAAAAATATGCAGATGTTTTGTGGAATATCGCAAAGCATCAGAGTGATATGCAGATTACAGGAAGAAAATATTCTACTGTTTCTATATCAGCAATACAGAAAGAACTAGTTCCGCCAAAAAGTAAAGATAAAACTGCTAATCCAGCTTTAGTGACAAAAATATTTGAAGCTGTTTTAAATGGAACAAATTATCCAGTTTCTTTGCTTGAAACAGTTATAAGACGTATAAAGGCAGATACAGATTACAAATTAAATGGGGTACGTGCAGGAATTATAAAAGCCTGTATTAATAGAAAATCAAGATTATCAAATAAAAAGGAGGAATTAAAAGTGGCACTGGATAAAGATAATAAAAACCAGGCGTATTTATGTGGAAGGCTTTTTGCAATATTAGAAAAATTGCAGATGGACGCATCAGGCGGGAATTTAAACCGTACAATCAGGGATGCTTATTTTGCATCAGCGTCATCAAGACCCGCAACTGTGTTTCCAAAGCTTATAAAGCTTGCGCAGAACCATCTAAATAAAGTAAAAAGTCCTAAATACTACAATATACTGATACAAGAAGTGATTATAAATATTGAAGGTGGTTTCCCTGAAATGCTTATGCTGTCAGAACAGGGCAAATTTATGGTTGGCTATTACCAGCAATACCAAAGTTTTTTTGAAGGCAATAACAAAAAAGAAAATGAAATGGAGGCAGATAAAGATGGCAATTAAGAACAGATATGATTTTGTAATGCTTTTTGACGTAGAGAATGGAAACCCTAATGGAGATCCGGATGCAGGCAATGCACCAAGAATTGATGCAGAGACTGGATATGGATTTGTAACGGATGTATGCCTGAAAAGAAAAATAAGAAATTATGTAGAATTAATAAATGATTCAGAAATATGCTATGAAGAGGGAATGGGCTATAATATTCTTATCAAACCAGATAAAGCTTTAAATACTAAGTTTACAGAGGCATATATTAAAGAAGGACTGGAACTTAAACAAAAAGGGAAAAAACCGGATGACGTAAAAAAAGCAAGAGAGTATATGTGCAGGAATTATTATGATGTACGTGCTTTTGGGGCTGTTATGTCAACTGGAGATGACCCATGTGGAATTGTCAGGGGACCTGTACAGATTAACTTTGCAAGAAGCCTGTCGCCAATAAATATACAGGATGTTACCATAACCAGACAGGCAAGGACAACTGAAGACAGACAGACTACAGGAGAAACTGAGATGGGAAGAAAAAGTGTTATTCCATATGCACTTTATAAATCTGAAGGATATATTTCCGCAGCTCTGGCTGAAAAAACTGGTTTATCAGATAACGATATAGAAATTCTCTGGGATGCAATCCAAAATATGTTTGAGCATGACCACAGTGCAGCAAGAGGAAAAATGTGCATGAGAAAACTTTATATCTTTAAACATAGTAACATTTTAGGCAGATGCCCATCACATATTTTATTTGACAAAATAAAAGTTAACCTGAATAATGAAAATTTTCCTCCTAGAAATTTCGAGGATTATACGATAACAGTTGACAAAAATATGCCAGAGGATATTGAACTGCTAGAGAGGTAATTTAATGCTTGAAATTGCAATACGTTCTATCCAGCATTATATGTATTGTCCTCATAGGTGGGGATTAATTGAAATTGACAAAGCATGGGCAGAAAATATTTTCGTTACAAAAGCATGTCTTATGCACAAAAGAGTACATGACCCAGACAAGCATTACTCTGCAAAAGGTAAAAAAGTTTATACATCAGTTCCTGTTTATAATGATAACCCGGAATATAACTTATATGGTGTAACAGACTGCATTGAACTGGCTTCTAGTGATGAAGGCATTGTTATAGATGATAGCAATCAAAAGTATAAAATTACGATTGTAGAATATAAACCATCTATGCCAAAACATTCTGAATATAATGAAGACGATTTAATGCAGGTTTTTGCCCAAAAAGTATGTGTGGATTATATTTTTAACTGTGACTGTGATACAGTAATATATTACGCTGATAAGAAAAAAAGGGTTCATCTGGCATTACATAATGATTATGATAAATATGATTATTATTTAAAATCATTGCTTAAGGAAATGCGGGAAAACTTAAAAACTGGAAAAATTCCTCCTGTCAGAAAAGGACAAAAATGCAATGGGTGTTCAATGAAAGACCTTTGCATGCCATCATTAAAAAGAATAACCAATGTACAAAAATTAATAGAAGATACCGGCAAGGAGTATAGACAGGAATGAGAAAACTTTTAAATACAGTTTACATAACGAATGAATCTGCATATCTGACCTTAGATGGAGAAAATCTTGTTTGCAAAATTGATGGTGAAGAAAAATTAAGAATTCCATTTGAAAATATTGAAAATATTGTATGTTTTAATTATCTGGGATGTTCACCAGCATTAATGGGTAAATGTGTAAGTAAAACTATTCCTATTAATTTTATTTCTCCCCAGGGGAAATTTTTAGCAAAAGTTTGTGGAGAAACTAAAGGAAATATCTTTTTAAGAGTAGCACAAATTGACCGTTTCCGTGAATGTGGGCTTAAACTTGCTAAAAATACTATGGCTGCCAAATTTAGTAATACAAGGCAACTTATACGCAGAACATTACATGACAATATTTCATTAAGAGATGATTCCGGAATCAATTCTGTACTAGATGTTTTATCATCAGGCATAGATAAAGTATTTAAAGCAGAAAGCATAGAAACTGTTGTTGGAATTGAGGGGAATTGTGCACACAATTACTTTTCTATATTTAACAAGCTGATTACAAATAAAGATGTGCCATTTACTTTTAAATACAGGACAAAACGTCCTCCGCTTGACCCTGTTAATGCTCTTCTTTCTTTTATATATACACTGGAAGAATGTGACTTTGCCGCTGCACTTGAAACAGTTGGTCTTGACAGTTATATTGGCTTTTGCCATTCGCTGAGAAGTGGAAGAAATTCATTGGCATGTGATTTGCTCGAAGAGGGACGGTGTATTGCAGAGCGTTTCGTAATAACACTTTTAAATCTCAGGATAGTTAGTGAAAAAGACTTTGAAAAACAAATTTCAGGTGCAGTATGGCTGAATGACGATGGCAGAAAAAAAGTTTTGACACGGTGGCAGGAAAAAAAGAGGTCAGATATCTTGCATCCGTTTTTAAAACAAAAAATTCTTTGACAACGTAAACTGTCTGACTGACGGATATTGTTACACCTCGCAAGAGGTGTGTGAGTAGAAATATGTACAAAGTAATCTTTTTGCTAAATTTATAAGAGGAGATATAGAGGAGTATCCTCCATATTTATTAAAATAGGTGATAAAAATGATGGTATTAATCAGTTATGATGTCTGTACAACTAACAGTGATGGTAAGGCAAGACTGCGTAAAGTTGCTAAAGAGTGCAAAAATCATGCACAAAGAGTCCAAAACTCTGTTTTTGAAGCAGACTTGGATTATTCATCGTTTCTTAAATTAAAAGATAAACTCATTAGTTTAATTGATAAAGAACAAGACAGCCTTCGCTTTTATTATTTAGGCAATAACTGGAAAAAAAGAGTAGAACATATTGGAGCAAAAGAAACCTATGATCCAGAAGGTGTAATAATCATTTAATACTATATTGGGCGAAGCCAGGATATTTTTAAATTTGTGATAGGTTCGCATGAAAATTTATTCTTTTAAGTGCATTATGAATTAAAAAGTTCATAGAAATTTTATTATAAAATGTCCACCTCTTAAAAGGTGTGTGAGTAGAAATATATTTTGTAGGTGTGTTGTTTGCTATTACTATATGTAGCGGTTACACCTCGCAAGAGGTGTGTGAGTAGAAATCATGCCGCATATCATCTGCAGTGCCCCATGCCAGTTACACCTCGCAAGAGGTGTGTGAGTAGAAATCATATTTCCATAGGAGAAGCACTTGACGGAAGCGTTACACCTCGCAAGAGGTGTGTGAGTAGAAATGTAGAGCTTAGCTTTGTATTCTCGTTGCCCCACGTTACACCTCGCAAGAGGTGTGTGAGTAGAAATACGATATGCTAGTGTCTGTTTTAAATGCCTATCAGTTACACCTCGCAAGAGGTGTGTGAGTAGAAATGTCAAGGGCGGCAAGAAAACACGCTATGACGCAGTTACACCTCGCAAGAGGTGTGTGAGTAGAAATTGGTTTTACTATTTCCTTTATAATCGAAATAATTGTTACACCTCGCAAGAGGTGTGTGAGTAGAAATGATAATTTTGACATCATGCAAAACCGAGGAATGGGTTACACCTCGCAAGAGGTGTGTGAGTAGAAATAAAACATCATGGCTACAGGCAAAGGTGGAAGCTGGTTACACCTCGCAAGAGGTGTGTGAGTAGAAATTTCGCATTTCTTTAGCAATAAGAGCGTCTTTCTGTTACACCTCGCAAGAGGTGTGTGAGTAGAAATTATTTAGTGGTTATAAGCTGATTCAAGCCGTTTAGTTACACCTCGCAAGAGGTGTGTGAGTAGAAATTGGTTAGCTGCAATGAAGTTGTTCTGGTCAGCCGTTACACCTCGCAAGAGGTGTGTGAGTAGAAATCATCTTCTTTTGGGTGCAATATTCCATCGTTTCTGTTACACCTCGCAAGAGGTGTGTGAGTAGAAATCAATTCTGGTGAATTGATATAGTTTTCGTCTGCCGTTACACCTCGCAAGAGGTGTGTGAGTAGAAATTTTATATTTGAGGTGATTGTTTGAAGGAAAAATGGTTACACCTCGCAAGAGGTGTGTGAGTAGAAATGAGCGATAGCTGCATCAGTATAAGTGCTACCTGTTACACCTCGCAAGAGGTGTGTGAGTAAAAATATAAGGGCGGTATCGGAAAACAATATGCAACAAGTTACACCTCGCAAGAGGTGTGTGAGTAGAAATATCCCCTAATTTTTCAATTATTATGTCTTTTTCTGTCGTTACACCTCGCAAGAGGTGTGTGAGTAGAAATATCCCTGTGGAACTTGTCATACATCTTCCTGGAGTTACACCTCGCAAGAGGTGTGTGAGTAGAAATTTGCGGTTGCTTGCATGGAGAGGGAAAAGAGAAGTTACACCTCGCAAGAGGTGTGTGAGTAGAAATACTTCCTCCAATCTCAAATTTTTAACCTACTGCAGTTACACCTCGCAAGAGGTGTGTGAGTAGAAATGACAATTTTGATACAATGCAAGAGCGAGGAATGGTTACACCTCGCAAGAGGTGTGTGAGTAGAAATTACGGAATTGTCCGTCACGCCAAAAGTATAACGTTACACCTCGCAAGAGGTGTGTGAGTAGAAATATTATATCAATGGATTGTCGAACCAAAAATATCGTTACACCTCGCAAGAGGTGTGTGAGTAGAAATTTTCTGCACACATTTCTACATATTCTTCCTCCGGTTACACCTCGCAAGAGGTGTGTGAGTAGAAATCCTTTTTTTATATACACAAACGCACACAAACCCCGTTACACCTCGCAAGAGGTGTGTGAGTAGAAATAAGGAATCCAATGGCTGGGGCTGGGCAGACCTGGTTACACCTCGCAAGAGGTGTGTGAGTAGAAATTAAAATCCCTTTGCCCACTGCTGCCTTAAGCGGTTACACCTCGCAAGAGGTGTGTGAGTAGAAATGTGTAGTCTGAATTGCGTCTTGTGTATCTGTTTTTGTTACACCTCGCAAGAGGTGTGTGAGTAGAAATTATGCTGGGCATTGTGCTTGCGGAGTTCCAGCAGTTACACCTCGCAAGAGGTGTGTGAGTAGAAATACAATTTTTGCAATGGAAGAAAATGCCTTGCTAAAGTTACACCTCGCAAGAGGTGTGTGAGTAGAAATGTTAATGTACTTTCTGCCAATATCCTCTTTTTCCGTTACACCTCGCAAGAGGTGTGTGAGTAGAAATTTTCTTTTCATTTTATTTATGACCACCCCGGAAGTTACACCTCGCAAGAGGTGTGTGAGTAGAAACCCAAGATATGTATGAATTTAGATAAAAGAGCAGAATTTTTGCCATAATAAGTTTTAATTAAAATATTTCTAATTTTTCTACTTTATATGCAAGGATTCTGCTACTTGGTTCGTGTTATATATATAGGTATATTAATACAATTTAATTATGTATTGATAAATACTATTAAGAATATTTTTATAAATATATTTCTACAAATTTTTTTATACACAAGTGAATATATTTAAACACATTTTTATAAGGAGGGATTTTATATGAAAATCTTGAAAAAATGGCAGAAAACAGCAGCTATAATAGCAGCAGGTTTTGTGCTGGCAGGCAGTTTTACTACACCTGTTATGGCACATGGCCATCATGGTGGACATCACGGCTATAGTTATACAGGAACTTATTGTTCTTATCATGACACAGTACACAGGAAAGCAAGCAACTGTAGATATTATTGCACAAAGCACCATAAAACCCATAAAAATGGAAGGTGTCATTAAAGCATACATAATATTTATTAATCCAGTTATGGCATATAGGATAATATATATATTTTATCTTGTATGCCATTGTTTAATTCTGATATTCCAATATATAAAGCAAGTTGGGTTCTTAATTAGACAAATTTCCAGATATACCCGTATACACAAAACACCATATAAGACTATAGCAATCCAATAAATTACTAATAAATGAAATATATGTTAAACTATTAACTACTAAAAGCAATTTAATACACAAACTTTTGAAAAAGAATACTTGCCAATATTATTGATATTTTCTTGGATTGCTATAATTTGTTTCATTAAGGCTTTCAATGCCAAGAATACCTTTGTATTCATTAGCAGTAGTATATGGTCCGTGTCAAAACCAATCAGTTTATAAATTGTACTCTAAATATTTTACATATAAAAAGATTAATCTGTAAAACCATATATATTTACTTGTTAAGTATATGATACTACAGAAGTATGCATATGCCAGGATTTAGTTTAGATTCAAAAAATTGGTATAGGGGAAGATGGCAGATATCTGTTATAATATTACAAGTAAACTACTGTTTTTTAGTGTATACTCCCAAAAAAATATCCTGCGTGAAACTACGGGAAATACCCTGACATATGTATTTAAGCCAGGCCTGAGTTATAAAAACTTTGTGATACATACGTGACGTACTCCCACTACTTAAGAAGTGGGGGCTTCCTGCTCAAGCAAACCATTGTTTGCAGTATCAACAGGCTATCCCCGTTCGCCCAACGGTTCTCACGAATGACGTCCGGTTCGTACCTTGGATATTTTACGCACAGAAGGAACTTGGTTTTCGTATATGACTTTTCTGTGCAACCAGATATATCCAGTTATCAATGTACTAATCACTATATTTAGTATAACAGGAATTTGGGAAAATTGCAAGAAGGACGCAATTCATCGATAGTGTAACTTTACCTGGGT
>DKXQ01000076.1:17992-18278 GCA_002493085.1 Lachnoclostridium sp. UBA7122 | reverse complement strand
AAATGTTTCACGTGAAACATTATGTACATTTTAGTTATAAAGGACTCTTTTTAGGTTTTCCAGCTTGTCGTGGATATTTTTTAGAAATATAACCTGTCTTATTAAAAATGACAAGCTGTCTGAAAATATCTGTTTCTGGTATTTCAAATGAATAAGATGTGCTAAATTCACATGAAAGTTTTTTCTGTGCATTGCTGGATTGCATAATTTCATTATCTGCTTTTCCAGATTTATAAGAAATAAACTGCCCGCCTTTTTTTAAAAATGGAATACAATATTCTAATAA
>DKXQ01000076.1:0-17706 GCA_002493085.1 Lachnoclostridium sp. UBA7122 | reverse complement strand
AAATGGAATACAATATTCTAATAATACAGACATATTGGCGACAGCCCTGGAAACACAATAGTCATATTTTTCACGGTAATTAACATTATGTCCTAAGTCTTCTGCCCTGCTGTGTACCGTTTCAATATTATCCAGTCTGCACTCTTTTATTACTTTGTTTAAAAACTGGACTCTTTTATTTAAGGAATCCATTAAAGTAAAATCTGTATTAGCATATACTATTGCCAATGGAATTCCGGGAAATCCTGCGCCAGTTCCAACATCTATAACTTTTCCTCCACTTATATTAATATAGCTTTTTAAGGCTATACTATCTATAAAATGTTTATATACTACGTCTCTTTCTTCTGTAATGCTAGTCAGGTTTATTACTTTATTAGTTTCTATAAGTAAATCATAATATATTCTGAACTGCTCAAGCTGTATATCACTTAATTGTATACCAATTTTTTTTGCACTGTTATATAATAGTTTTTTCAATATTATTCTCCACTTCTTATATGCGTGCCTGTTTTTTAATTTTTTTCAAGATACACAAGCAATACAGAGATATCAGCCGGAGATACCCCTGATATTCTTGAAGCCTGTCCAACTGATGCAGGCCGCAATTTTTTTAATTTTTGTTTTGCCTCAAGTCTTAAACTATAAACTTCATCATAATTTATATTAACTGGTATTTTTTTATTTTCAAGCTTTTTAAACTGTTCAACTTGCCTTAACTGCCTTTCAATATATCCCTCATATTTTATTGCTATGTTTACCTGCTCTTGTACATCATCAGGAAGGTCTGGTCTTTCTTTATCTACAGGTTTCAGTTTTTCATACGAAAGTTCAGGTCTTTTAATAAGTTCTGCCATAGTAACTCCTGACTGTAAAGGTGTACTTCCATTATCTTCTAATATTTTCTGGATATCTGGCTTTACTCCTATATTCACGTTTTTTACTCTTTCTGTTTCTTCCTGTATTAGTTTTTCTTTTTTTAACAACTTATTGTATCTTTCATCATCGATAAGCCCAGTATCATGACCAATTTTAGTGAGACGTAAGTCTGCATTATCCTGTCTTAATAACAGCCTGTACTCTGCCCTTGATGTCATCATGCGGTATGGCTCATTCGTGCCTTTTGTTATTAAATCATCTATAAGCACACCAATATAAGCCTGTGACCGGTCAAGTATTAGTGGTTCTTTTCCAAGAATTTTCATAGAAGCATTGATTCCTGCTATTATTCCCTGTGCAGCCGCTTCTTCATATCCTGAACTTCCATTTGCCTGTCCTGCACTGAAAAAACCATTTATATTTTTAAATTCCAGAGTAGCCTTTAGTTGTAATGGGTTAATACAATCATATTCTATAGCATATGCATTTCTTACTATTGTAGCATTTTCAAGTCCTGGTACTGAATGATACATTCTGTATTGTACATCTTCTGGCAGAGAGCTTGACATGCCTCCCACATACATTTCATTTGTATAATTGCCTTCTGGTTCAATAAAAACCTGATGTCTTTCTTTATCAGCAAATCTCATAACTTTATCTTCAATTGACGGGCAGTATCTTGGCCCAGTGCCTTTAATATTTCCTGAATACAACGGAGAACGGTCTATATTATCCATTATTATTTTATGGGTTTCCATATTGGTATAAGTCAGCCAGCATGAAACTTGTTCACGCTCAAGTTTTTCAGGTGTATTTGTAAATGAAAATGGTACAATACTGGTGTCGCCTTTTTGTTCTGCCATTTTAGAAAAATCAATAGTCCTTTTGTCCACTCTTGCTGGTGTACCTGTCTTGAATCTTCTGACTTCTATTCCAAGTTTTATAAGACAATCTGTAAGATGGTTAGCAGCTGCAAGACCATTTGGACCTGTATACTGGCTTACATCTCCATATATACAGCGTGATTTCAGATATGTTCCAGTACACATTATTACTGCCTGGCATGGATAAACTGCATCTGAAACAGTGCGGACTCCTGTAACAGTTCCATCTTTTACTAATACTTCCACAACTTCACCTTGTTTAATAACAAGATTATCTGTATTTTCTAAAACTTTTCTCATAGCCCTGCTATAGTCTTTTTTATCTGCCTGCGCCCTAAGCGAGTGTACAGCCGGTCCTTTTGACATATTAAGCATCTTTGTCTGTATAAAAGTTTTATCTATATTTTTTCCCATTTCACCACCAAGCGCATCTACTTCACGGACAAGATGGCCTTTTGAGCTTCCACCAACATTGGGATTGCAAGGCATCATTGCTATACTGTCTATACTAATTGTAAAAATAAGAGTTTTTAAACCCAGTCTTGCTGTTGCTAAAGCTGCTTCACATCCTGCATGTCCCGCACCAATAACAATAACATCATATGATTCGTATGTATACAACATAGTCTAACCCTCCTACAGCAATACTATTTTCCCATACAGAAATCCTGAAAAATTTTGTTTACTAAATCTTCTGAAGCAGTTTCTCCATTTATCAGGCCAAGCTTTTTATATGCATCCATCATATCAATAGTGAAAAAATCTTCTGGCATACCTGAGTTAATAGTATCCCTCACCTGTAAAAGACTGTTTAATGCGTCTTCTACAGCCTCTTTATGACGTATGCTTGTTAAATATATCTGGTCATTAAATGTAATATCACCATGTAAAAATGAATTTTTAATATATTCACCCAGTTTTTCCAGTCCCTGCTTAGTTTCATTAGAAAATTCAATACAGTCCCAGTTTAAGCAGTTTTTTATATCGTCTTCTGACAGTGTGGCATTTAAATCTGATTTATTCATAAGAACAACGCCTGTTTTATTCTTAAGCAGCCCTATAATCTGTCTGTCAGATTCATCCAGTGCAACGCTTGAATCAACGACATAAATTACAAAGTCAGCTTTTTCCAGATAATTAATTGCTTTACTGACTCCAATATTTTCAACTAAATCATTAGTTTCATGAATCCCAGCTGTATCGACAAGATTTAATACAATATTGTCAAGATAAACTGTCTCTTCTATAATATCACGTGTCGTTCCAGCTATATTCGTGACAATAGCTCTTTCTTCATCTAATAATAGATTCATAAGAGAAGACTTTCCTGCATTTGGTTTGCCAACAATTACAGTGTTAATTCCCTCTGATTTCATTCTGCCATCATCAAAACATTTAACCAGGTTGTTTAATTTATTTATTTCCTTTTCTGTATCTTGTAAAATGTTTTCCCTGTATCCGTCCAGATTGTAATGCTCAGGGTCATCCAGCGCTGCTTCAATAAAGCCCAGATTATTAAGTATTTCCTGCCTTATTCTCTCAATATAGCCTGAAACTCTTCCTTCCAGTTGTTTAACTGCACTATCTAATGCAAAACTGCTTTTAGAAGCTATTATTTGCATAACAGCTTCTGCTTGTGATAAGTCTATTCTTCCATTTAAAAATGCTCTCTTTGTAAATTCACCTGGTCCAGCAGACCGGACACCGTTTTTTATTAATAATTCCAGTATTTTTTTTACTACAAATGGCCCGCCATGGGCATCAATTTCTATTACATCTTCCTTTGTATAACTATTAGGCGCTTTCATCAATAATACTATTACTTCATCAATAATACTGCTGCCATCCGTGATAAAGCCATAACTGATAGTATGTGATGTTTTTTTTAAAAAATAATTGCAATCCCATTCAGACATGCCTTTTAATTTTCCGCTATCTTTATCAACAAATTTTTTAGTACGGAATATTTTCCCTGTAACTTCCAAAGCCCTGTTTCCACTTATACGTATTATGCCTATTCCCCCGCCCATCCCGCTTGCAACTCCTGCAATAGTATTTTCATTTTCCATAGGATTCCATGCCTTTCATAAACTCTCCATCACCTAAAAATTCTATTTTTGCTTTATAGTACACACTTTCCTATAAAGTAAAAAATAAGGCTGTTACCAGCCCCTTTTTTATAAAACTCCAACTGTAAAACCACATTGCTTACACAGACCTCTTAGCTGCTTCTTTTGCGGTATGGTTTATTATATGGATATTTGCTTTTCCGCTCATATCCTGTATCAACACCTGGTTTTAGTGTAATGACAACTTTGCGGTAAGGTTCTTCGCCCTCGCTGTGTGTTTCAACATATTTATCCTTTTGCAAAGCAGAATGTATAATCCTTCTTTCATATGGATTCATAGGTTCCAGATATACTGGACGCCGGATTCTTTTAACCTTATGTGCAATGTTTCTTGCCAGATTCTCAAGTGTTTCTTTTCTTCTCTCACGGTAATTTTCTGTATCAAGCTTTATTTTAACATAGTTCTCTGTGTTTTTATTAATAACAAGGCTTAATAAATATTGTAATGAATCAAGGGTTACTCCTCTTTTACCTATAAGAAGACCCATTTCATCACCACTTAAGTCAACAGCCATCTGGCTTTCTGCTTCATCATAATCCAGTTTAATATCCACTTTAAGATTCATTGCATCAAAGACTTTATCTAAAAAAGCAACAGCAGTATCCTTAATATCAAACTTAACCCTCACACGTATCTTTGCAGGTTTACTGAAAAATCCAAGTCCAAGTATACCTGTACTCTCCTTTTCAATAATTTCAAATTCAACTTTATCACTGGTAGTTTGTAATTGTACCAATGCATTAGTTAAAGCCTCATCAACTGTTTTTGCTGTAAATTCATTCCACTCCGACATAATCTCCTCCATTCTGTCTTCAAAAAACAAACCATTCCAATCTTCAATGGTTATTTTTTATCACCTGGATTATCCCTGGCCATCATATTTGCATATGAAGCAATGCTGCCTTCTTTATACTTTTTATTGCCACCTGTCCTGTAACTGTTTTTACTAAGTTTCACGCTATTAACATTTTTACTAATACTGTTATTATCCTTTTTATTGCCATCAGCTGCTGCTCCAGACTGTATTGAACTTGTCCTTTTTTTAGCAATATCTTTCATGGCAGTATTTGGGTCAACCCCTAGCTTTTCATAGCGTTTCTTTGTCTTCTCAATATTTTTCGCAACTTCTGCATCCATATCCATACGGCCAAAGTACATATTTATGCCTAAAGACTGGAATATTCTAAACACATTACCTGCAACCCAGTAAATGCCAACGCCTATAGGGAACATAAAACACATAAGGCCTGTCATAACAGGCATTACATTATTCATCATCTTCATTGATGCAGCAGCAGGGTTATCAGGGTCTGTAGCCTGTGTATTGCCTGCCATGCTTATCTTAAAGCTGGCTATCTGTGTTATAACAGAAAGTATAGGAATAATAATGCTTATGCTTTTTACAGCTGGAGTATCAGCAATATTCAGTCCTAAAAATGAATTAATATGCCCTGACTGCTCTGCTACAGACAGAATAGTACTTTCTAAAGATGGGCAGATATCCACAAGTTTGTCCCATGCAGATGTATTAAACTGCCCAAGTACATCTACAAAATAACTAAGGTTACTGCTGTCCTTTGCAGCCTGTACTGCATCCCTTACAACATACGTATTAGATGTAACCATTTTAGAAAGCTGTTCAACTGTAACACCAGCAGCTTGTACTTTTTCTGCCAGACCGCTGTATATATCATATATCTGTGGCACATATGCAGGAATATTATATATAACCCTGTATAAGGCAAATATAATTGGAAAAGTTATCAGCATTGGCAGGCAGCCGCTTGCAGGGCTGACACCATACTTCTGATATACAGCCTGCGTTTCAAGTGACATCTTCTGCTGTGACGCCTGGTCCTTTTTATTCTTATATTTTTTCTGTATCTCTGTCAATTCAGGATTCATTATAGAAGACATTTTTGCAAATTTTTGCTGTTTAATCTGCATTGGCAGCATTAATGCATTTACTATAAAAGTAAAAAGTATAATACATATAGCTGTATTCTCAATTCCAAAATTTGAAAGCAACGCATACAATGCTTGTAAAATATATCCAAGCAATCTAGCAACTGGGCCTAATATTGCACCCTGGTATGTTGTTAAAATTACATTCATAATCTAAAGTCCTCCTGCGCCATTCAAAAGTATGTACTATGGAACTGGGTCATAACCACCTTTTGCAAAAGGATGACATCTCAAAATACGTCTGACAGCTAAAAAACCCCCTTTGAAAAAGCCATACTTTTCTAATGCTTCAACCGCATATTGTGAACAAGTAGGTGTATAAATACACACAGGTCTTCTTTTTAAGGGAGATAAAAACTTTTGATATAAATTTATAACAAATATCACAAAATTTTTCATAACCATCTATCTCTTTATAATTTTATGAATCCTGCCCAGATGCAGGACTGCACTCTCAATATCCTGATATCTTTTTCCTTTAGCTGTATTTCTGGCTACAATTACAATGTCATATCCTATGGCGAACTTATCTTCATTCAATCTGATACTTTCCCTTATCAGCCTGGTCACCCTATGCCTTATAACACTATTGCCAACTTTTTTGCTTACAGTAATTCCAAAACGGTTTACATGCATCTGGTTATCAATTATATACATAACCAGACACTTATTAGCATAGGATTTACCATGGTGATATACATTTAAAAAATCATAATTCTTTCTAACTGGTTCAAACACAACAATCCCTCTGCTGCCCAAGCGGGACTTTTACTTATAGAAGAAAAGGCCACATAACTGCGGCCTATGCAGATAACTTATGTCTTCCTTTTGCCCTTCTGCTTGATAATACTTTTCTGCCATTAGATGTCTGCATTCTCTTTCTAAATCCATGAACTCTCTTTCTGGATTTCTTCTTAGGCTGGAATGTCATCTTCATTCTGATACACCTCCTCGTATTCAAATATGCAAAATCACGTGTATCTCATATTATATTAGTAAAATCACGATTCGTCAAGTAAATTTTCTAGTTTCTTGATTTTTTAAAAGTTATCCACAATGGTATCCACAAAGTTATCCACATTGTCATTCAAATGTGGATAATGTGGATAACTTTTTTGGTGTAATTGTGGATAACTTTTTTATAAATATCCTGCATTTAATAGGAAATAATTATTTAAAACCTGTTTTTTACAATATTTCCCATTTTTAGTTATCCACAAAATAGCTTTTAAAAAATAAACTGTCGGAATACAGCAACTACCTGGCTCTACGCTTGTAGATAATATTGCATTTTTTTGTAGGGTTATAAACAAATTGTGGATAAATTGTGGATAACTCAGGTAGTTATCCACAATTTTTTTGAGTTATCCACAAAGTTATCCACAATGTCCACATTTTTCGCATAAATACTAGGCTTCCCAGAGTTATCCACAATATCCACATTTTCAAAAGTTATCCACAATGGATTGTTAATATAATGTGGATAACTACTCCAAAATTGTTAATAACTCAAAATCATATATTTATCCACATTATTAACACTATGGATAAATCCACAATTCGGGAATAGTTTAACTTGTATTTTCTTTTTATTTGATATAAAATAGAGTATATGATGTGTTAATTCCGCCTATCATTGGCATATTATCTGTTTTATTAAGATATTTCAGACTGGGAAACGAGAGGTATATTACTTTGGAAAATGAACTGTACCAGAGGTGGGAAGAAATACTGCAGCATATGAAAGTCAGTTTTGACATTACAGATGTCTCATACCGCACTTTCATAAAAATTTTAAGTATTTATTCTGTAGAAGATACTAATCTTACTATATTGATTGATGATATCAACATAGGGAACAGTAAATCCTTTATTGAAAAGAAATATAACAGATTTTTATCAGTTGCGATTGAAGAAATTACGGGCGTACACTATGAAATCTCCTATCTCTCCCTGGCTGCCCTTGATGAACAGAGCAAGAGCCGTGACCAGAAAAAGGATATGAAAAAAATAAGGCTGAACCCGTCTATTAATCCAAATTATACCTTTGATACATTTATCGTAGGTGATAATAATGATTATGCACACGCTGCATCACTGAAAGTAGCTGAAGAACCTGGTGACACCTACAACCCTCTTTTTATTTACGGCGGGCCAGGACTTGGCAAGACACACCTTATGCATGCTGTAGCAAACTACATACTTGGCAATGATAAAAATAAAGAAGTTTTATATGTAACAAGCGAAACATTTACCAATGAAATTGTAGATGCAGTACGTGACAGTAAAAATGAATATTCAACCGCACGTCAGGAATTCCGTAAAAAATACAGGGATATAGATGTGCTTTTAATAGATGATATACAGTTTATTATAGGGAAAGAATCTACCCAGATGGAATTTTTCCACACCTTTAACCATTTGTATGAATCACATAAGCAGATAATTATATCAAGTGACAAGCATCCATCAACTATGACAATGCTTGAAGAAAGGCTCCGTTCGCGCTTTGAAATGGGTCTTACAGTAGATATCAAACCCCCTACATATGAAACACGCATGGCAATCCTGCGCAAAAAAGTATCAGAAGAAAACATTATATTAGACAACAAGATACTTGACTATATTGCAAGCAATATTGTGTCTAATATACGGGAACTGCAGGGCGCAATAATTAAAGTAACTTCATTTTCAAAACTGTGTGATGATGATATAACAATGGACCTCGCAAGAGAAGCTTTAGCAGATATGATAAGTCCTGATGTAAAGAAAGAAATCACTGTTGAATATATTGCAGAAACTGTAGCAGACCACTTTGGAATTACTGTGAAAGACCTGCTTTCATCTAAACGTAATTCAAACATTGCTTTTCCACGCCATATCTGCATGTATCTGTGCCGCAATATTACAGATATATCTCTTATGGAAATAGGAAGCAGGCTTGGTAACAGGCATCATTCTACTATATTACACAGTGTTGAACTTATAGAAAAGAAACTTAAAGACGAAAGCAAAAATGCTGAATTAAAGAAAACACTTGATGTACTTAACAAAAAAATAAATCCACAGTAATGTGGATAATGTGGATAATGTGGATAACTTATCCACATATCAACAATTTTTTGTGGATAACTATGTTTTTACATTTTTTACCAATTTTGAAATGTGGATAAGTATAGAGTTATCAACAGTTATCCACAAGTTATCCACATAGTTATCCACAACGACAAAGCCAGTAATTTCTAAGGCTGAAGGCACTTATCAACTTATCCACAGCCCCTACTGCTGCTGCTACTGTAAAATATATATATATTATATATGTATGCGTTTCCAGACACCTGCAAAACTAGAAAGGAGTTATCCACAATGATTATAACATGTGAAAAATCAAAACTGCTAGAAGGGATAAATATTGTACTAAAAGCTGTACCTAATAAATCCACAATGGAAATACTGGACTGTGTTGTGATTGAAGTAAAAAACGGCATAATAAAGCTTATAGCTAATGACCTTGAAATTGGCATTGAAACTGTTATAACTGGCGGGATTACTGAGGAAGGCATAATTGCAGCTAGTGCTAAAGTATTTTCTGAGATTATACGTAAACTCCCTTCTGGTGAAATAAATATCAGCACAGACACAAACAGTTCTTTGAATATAAGCTGTGGTAAATCAAAGTTTAATATTCCTGCAAAGCCTGCAGAAGAATTTCCGTTTTTACCAAAGATTAACAAAGAAAATAAAGTTATTATATCACAGTTTACATTAAAAGAAATAATAAGACAGACAGTGTTTTCAATATCTGACAATGAGAACACAAAAATTATGACAGGAGAACTATTTGAAATACACGGTTCAGAATTAAAAATAGTTTCCCTTGACGGACACCGTATCTCTATAAGAAAAGTAATACTTAAAGATTCATATGAAGATGTAAGTGTCATAATTCCAGGAAAAACACTAAACGAAATTACAAAAATCCTCACAGGCGGAAGAGATGATGAAGTAAATATGTTTTTTACTGATAAGCATGTATTATTTGAATTTGGCAGCACTATTGTACTGTCAAGGCTTATAGAAGGAGAATATTACAAAATTGATAAAATGCTGTCAAGCGATTACGAAACTAAAGTTACAGTTAACAAAAGAGAAATGCTTGATTGCATTGACAGAACTACATTGCTTATCAAAGAGTCAGAAAAAAAGCCTGTTATAATTGATGTAAAAGATAACAGCATAGGATTTGCAATTAATTCATCAATAGGTTCAATGGATGAAGAAATTGATGCAGTAAAAGAAGGAAAAGGCATACTTATCGGATTTAACCCAAGGTTTCTTATAGATGCATTAAAAGTAATTGACGAAGAAGAAATAACTATGTACATGATAAATCCTAAAGCTCCATGCTTTATAAGAGACAAAGAGGAGACATATATTTATCTGATTCTTCCTGTTAATTTTAATATATAATATTATTTATACTGGAGGCCAGGACATTATGGAAAATATACAGATTAGTGATGAATATATTAAACTAGGACAGGCACTAAAACTTGCAGGTCTTGTTTCATCAGGGATTGAAGCAAAAATTGTTATACAGGACAGTGAGGTAAAAGTAAATGGCGAAACTGACACAAGAAGAGGCAGGAAGCTTTATCCTGGTGATATCTTTGAATATAATGGACAAAAAGTCTGTGTTATGAAAGTATAGGAGAATAGAATTGGATTATGAAAATTAATTCTATTAAGATTGGCAATTTTAGAAATTATGACAGTGCTGAATTGGAATTTCACAGTCATACAAATATACTTTATGGTGACAATGCACAGGGTAAGACAAATATCCTTGAAGCTGTTTTTGTCTGTGGCACTACAAAGTCACACAAGGGAAGCAAAGACAAGGAACTTATAAAACTGGGGCATAATGAAGCCCATATACGCATGTTTATTGAAAAAAAAGGAATTGGACATAAAATAGATATACATCTGCGTCATAATAAGGCAAAGGGAATTGCAATTGACGGAATCCCTATAAAACGTTCAAGTGAACTTCTGGGTCTTGCCAATATAATTTTTTTTTCACCTGAAGATTTAAAGATTGTAAAAAATGGACCTTCTGAGAGAAGACGTTTTATGAATCTTGGATTGTCACAGCTGGATAAAGTTTATCTGTATGAGCTGGGAGAATATAACAGGGCACTTATGCAGAGAAACAAATTATTAAAACAGATTTATTATACACCATCACTATCTGATACCCTTGATATATGGGATGATAAACTGGCTGAGTATGGCTCAAAAATTATTGCTTCAAGAGAAAAATTTGTAAAGAAACTGTCTGCTATAACAAAACAGATAAATGAAAACCTTACAGGAAACAAAGAACATATAGAATTAATATATGAGCCTGATGTAACAGCAGATGCTTTTCCAGATAATTTAAAAAAGGCAAGGAAAAAAGATTTGCGTTTTTTTACAACAAGTGTAGGACCACACAGGGATGATTTATGTTTCATGAATAAAGGTGTGGACATAAGAAAGTATGGTTCACAAGGACAGCAGAGGACTTGTGCTTTATCTCTGAAACTTGCTGAAATAGAGCTTGTAAAGGAAGTGATAAATGATACACCTGTGCTTTTATTAGATGATGTTTTGTCTGAACTGGACAGAAACAGGCAAAACTATTTATTAGACAGCATTGATAATATACAAACAATAATAACATGCACAGGCCTGGAAGAATTTATTGGCAGAAGGCTTGCACTGGATAAAGTTTTTTGTATATCAGATGGTACTGTAAGACTAGAAAAATAATGCAGGTCTGCATACGTGCGCCAGGATTTGCATTTAATACAGGCGCACGGGAAATGAGAGGTAATTATGGGAACAGAAGCAAACGGTGAATATGGAGCTGACCAGATTCAGATTTTGAAAGGTCTGGAAGCGGTGCGCAAAAGACCAGGCATGTATATTGGCAGTACATCAGCCCGTGGACTTCATCATTTGGTATATGAGATCGTAGATAACTCTGTAGATGAAGCTCTGGCAGGATATTGTACAGAGATAGAAGTGACAATTAACAAAGGAGATTCTGTCCGTGTAATTGATAATGGCAGGGGAATTCCTATTGGGATAAACCACAAAGCCGGCAAATCAGCAGTAGAGGTAGTATTTACTATGCTTCATGCAGGTGGAAAGTTTGGCGGTGGCGGATATAAAGTTTCAGGTGGCCTGCACGGGGTAGGAGCATCTGTAGTTAATGCCCTTTCGGAATGGCTCGAAGTAACAGTGCACAAAGATGGAAAAAAATATAAACAGAGATATGAGCGCGGAAAAGTAATATATCCTCTTAAAGAAACTGGTGAAACAAAAAAAACAGGCACAGAGGTAGAATTTTTACCTGATAAAGAAATATTTGAAGATACAGTATTTGATTTTGATACATTAAGGGAGCGTCTGCGTGAAATAGCATTTCTTACAAAAGGGCTTAAAATAACATTAATAGATAAAAGACAGGAAGAACCTAAAATCCGTACATTCCACTATGAAGGCGGCATTAAAGAGTATGTTGAATACCTTAATAAAAGCCAGAATTCTTTATATGAGGATGTTATTTACTGTGAGGGGCAGAGAAAAGATATATATGTGGAAGTTGCAATGCAGCATAATGATTCATACCAGGACAGCACTTACAGCTTTGTAAACAATATTATCACTCCTGAGGGGGGAACACACCTTGCTGGCTTTAAAAATGCACTTACAAAAACTTTTAATGACTATGCAAGAAAGAATAAACTTTTAAAGGATAATGAGCCAAACCTTGCAGGAGAAGATATAAGGGAGGGGCTTGCTGCCATTGTAAGCATAAAAATAGGCGAACCGCAGTTTGAAGGCCAGACAAAGCAGAAGCTTGGTAACAGTGAGGCAAGAGGGGCAGTCGATTCTGTGGTAACTGAACAGATGACATATTATCTTGAACAGAATCCTGCCACAGCCAGAATAATATGTGACAAGGCAATACTTGCACAGAGGGCAAGGGATGCTGCACGTAAAGCAAGAGACCTTACACGCCGCAAGACCGCATTAGACAGTACTGCGCTTCCAGGAAAGCTTGCAGACTGTAGCGATAAAAATCCTGAAAACTGTGAGATATATATAGTTGAGGGAGATTCTGCCGGAGGAAGCGCAAAGACAGCAAGAAACAGGGCAACACAGGCTATACTTCCACTTAGGGGCAAAATACTGAATGTAGAAAAGTCACGTCTGGACAAAATTCTTGTAAACAATGAAATAAAAGCAATGATTACAGCTTTTGGCACAGGTATCGGGGAAGATTTTGATATAAACAGGCTACGCTATAATAAAATAGTCATTATGACAGATGCTGATGTTGATGGTGCACATATAGCTACATTAATGCTTACATTTTTGTACAGGTTTATGCCTGAACTTATAAGGCAGGGCCATGTTTATCTTGCACAGCCGCCATTATTTAAAGTTGAAAAAAACAAAATGGTCCGCTATGCTTACGATGATGCTGAGTTAAACCAGATACTTACAGAAATAGGACGTGACGGCAATAATAAAATACAGCGTTACAAAGGTCTTGGGGAGATGGATGCAGACCAGCTCTGGGAGACAACTATGGATCCAGAGAAAAGAATACTTTTACGTGTAAATGTAAACAGGGATTCTGAAGCAGAAATAGATGTCGTGTTTAACACATTAATGGGAGATAAGGTAGAACCAAGGCGTGAATTTATTGAGGCTAATGCAAAGTTTGTAAAGAATTTGGATGTATAAATTAACTTTATAAAAAGAATGGAGACTATAATGGATGAAAAGATTTTTGACAAAATAAATGAAGTTGATTTAAAAAAGACTATGGAAGAATCATACATAGATTATGCTATGTCTGTTATCGCTTCAAGAGCTCTTCCAGATGTAAGGGATGGACTTAAGCCTGTGCAGAGACGTATTTTGTACGCCATGATTGAACTTAATAATGGACCAGACAAACCACACCGTAAATGTGCACGTATTGTTGGTGATACAATGGGTAAATTCCATCCACATGGTGACAGCTCTATTTATGGAGCACTGGTAAATCTTGCACAGGAATGGTCAACACGCTATCCACTGGTTGATGGCCATGGCAATTTTGGCTCTGTAGATGGGGATGGAGCTGCCGCTATGCGTTATACAGAAGCAAGGCTTAGTAAGATTTCTATAGAGATGCTTGCTGACATAAATAAAGATACGGTTAATTTTGAACCCAATTTTGATGAGACAGAAAAAGAACCTGTTGTCCTGCCATCAAGATTTCCCAATTTATTAGTTAATGGCACTTCTGGCATTGCTGTAGGAATGGCTACTAATATACCTCCACATAATCTCAGGGAAGTAATAAATGGCGTTTTAAGGATTATTGAAAATGTACAAGAAGATAAAGATACAACTATGGAAGAAATACTTGGAATAATAAAAGGTCCTGATTTTCCGACAGGTGCACAGATACTTGGCACAGCGGGCATAGAGGAGGCATACAGGACAGGCAGGGGAAAAATCCGTGTACGTGCAGTTTCAAACATTGAACCAATGGAAAACGGCAAGAACAGGATTGTAATAACAGAGCTTCCTTATATGGTCAACAAAGCTAAACTTATTGAAAAAATTTCGGAACTCCACCGTGATAAAAAAGTAGATGGAATTACAGACCTGCGTGACGAGACAAGCAGGGAAGGAATGAGGATATGTATCGAGCTCAGAAGAGATGCAAATCCAAATATTGTCCTTAACCAGTTATACAAACATACGCAGCTTCAGGATACATTTGGTGTAATTATGCTTGCACTTGTGAAAAACCAGCCTGTTGTCATGAATTTATTACAGATGCTTAAACATTATCTTGGGCATCAGGAGGAAGTTGTTACACGCCGTACAAAGTATGAACTTAATAAAGCAGAAGAAAGAGCACATATTTTAAAAGGCCTGCTTGTAGCACTTGACAATATTGATGAGGTTATATCTATTATACGTTCATCTAAAAATGCGCCTGAAGCCAAAGAAGGGCTTATAGAAAGATTTTCCCTGACTGATGTACAGGCACAGGCGATTGTTGACATGCGTCTCCGGGCACTTACAGGATTAGAAAGAGAAAAGATTGAAGAGGAATTTGCAGAACTCCAGAAAAAAATATCAGAGTACCAGGCAATACTTTCAGAACGCAATGTACTACTTGATGTTATTAAGAAAGAACTTACAGGTATACGTGACAAATATGGAGATGACAGAAGGACATCAATAGACCATGATAAATATGATATATCTGTCGAAGACCTGATAACAAAGGAAAATACAATTATTACGATGACAAAGTTGGGTTATATTAAACGTATGTCAGTGGATAATTTTAAAAGCCAGCACAGGGGCGGCAAGGGTATAAAAGGTATGGAAATAATAGATGATGACTATATAGAACGTATGGTTATGACAACAACACATCATGATATTATGTTCTTTACTAATATTGGACGTTCTTATAAGCTTAAGGCTTATGAGATACCTGAAAGTGGCAGGACAGCACGTGGTACAGCTATAATTAACCTTATCCAGCTTATGCCAGGGGAAAAAATTACTGCTATGGTTACAATGAGTGGACTGGATGAGAAAGCATATTTATTTATGGCGACAAAAAAAGGCCTGGTCAAAAAAACTTTTATAAATGAATACAGAAATATAAGAAAATCTGGTCTGCAGGCGATAAACTTGCGGGAAGATGATGAACTTATTGAAGTAAAAATAACAGATGATGAGAAAGATATAATTATGGTTACAAAACATGGGCAATGTATAAGATTTAATGAGAAGGATGTAAGAGCAACAGGAAGAACATCAATGGGTGTGATAGGAATGAACCTTTCTTACGATGATGAAGTGGTTGCAATGCAACTTCATACACAGGGTAAATATTTGCTTTTTGTCTCTGAATTTGGAATGGGCAAACGTACTGGAATAGATGAATTTCCTGTACAGCACCGTGGCGGTAAAGGTATCAAATGCTATAAAATTACAGAAAGAACTGGCAATGTTGTTGCAGCAAAAGCAATCAATGAAGAAAATGAAGTCATGATTATTAACACAGAAGGAATTATTATACAGCTTATGGTAAGAGAAGTGTCAATATTAGGCCGTATAACATCTGGGGTAAAGCTTATTGACATGGATTCTGAAAAGAAAGATATAGTAGTTGCAAGTATGACAAGAGTGCGTGATACAGTTCCAAATGCTAGTGAAAAAACTGAAGAGGAGACAGCATGAGAAATATTTCAACAGATTTAATTACAAAAAATATTAAGGAAATGTGTATAGAGGCAAATTACCTGCTCTCACCTGATGTTAAAAAAGCGGTTCTGGATGCGGCTTCTTCGGAGACTAGTGCAAATGGGAAAAATATACTAGAACAGCTGGAAAAAAATATGGACATTGCAGAAACTGAAAGCATACCGATATGCCAGGACACAGGAATGGCTGTAGTATTTTTAAAAATCGGACAGGATGTCCATATAGAAGGCTGTGCAATAGAAGATGCAGTAAATGAAGGAATAAGACAGGGATACACAGAAGGGTATTTAAGAAAATCAGTAGTTGGAGACCCTTTAATACGCAAAAATACAAATGACAACACACCTGGCATAATCTACTATGAAATTGTACCTGGTGACAGGATTGAAATTACTGTTGCTCCAAAAGGCTTTGGCAGTGAAAATATGAGCCGGATATATATGTTAAAACCTGCTGATGGCATAGAAGGTGTAAAAGATGCAGTTATTGAAACTGTGAAAATGGCAGGACCTAATGCCTGCCCTCCTTTTGTAGTAGGAGTTGGAATAGGAGGCACATTTGAAAAATGTGCACTCCTGGCAAAGAAAGCATTGACAAGGGATATTAATTCACATAATAGTATTAGCTATGTAAGCCAGCTTGAAAGTGAACTGTTAGACAGGATTAATACTCTTGGCATTGGTCCAGGCGGACTTGGAGGTGTTACAACAGCACTTGGTGTTAATATTGAAGTATATCCGGCACATATAGCAGGGCTTCCTGTGGCAATAAATATGTGCTGTCATGTAAACAGACATAAAACGAGGGTTATATAATTATTTTTGGAGGTGTGGTGGCAATGGTAAAATATATAACAGCTCCTAT
Source organism: Lachnoclostridium sp. UBA7122 (assembly GCA_002493085.1). Lineage (GTDB taxonomy): Bacteria > Bacillota > Clostridia > Lachnospirales > Lachnospiraceae > Butyribacter. Next base: position 640 of record DKXQ01000076.1, on the reverse strand, counting down.
TTCAGACAGTGTGGCAGACGGACTACATGTGGGTGACTTTGTATATATAACGGGCACTATTTATACTGCAAGAGATGCTGCACATAAGAGATTATATGAAGCATTACAGGAAGACAGGGAAATACCATTTGATTTAAAAAATAATATTATTTACTATATGGGGCCTTCACCTGCCAGAGAGGGCCAGGTTATTGGTTCAGCCGGACCTACCACAAGCAGCAGGATGGATAAGTATACTCCTGCTTTGTTAGAAAAAGGCCTTAAAGGAATGATTGGAAAGGGAAGACGTTCGTCAGAAGTAATTAAATCAATGAGTAAGAATAATGCTGTTTACTTTGCTGCAATAGGAGGAGCAGGAGCACTATTATCTAAATGTATTAAAAAAGCTGAAATAATTGCTTATGAGGATTTGGGGACAGAGGCTGTGAGAAAGCTTGAAGTTGAAAACTTTCCTGTAATAGTAGTAGCTGATAATAAAAAAAATAATTTATATGATAATGTATTATCTGGCGCTGACTGTGAATAATAACAGGTGACTGAAAAAAATTTAAAAAATTAAAAAAAAGGTGTTGACAACTAGCAAAAGCTTTGATAGAATAGTTTTTGTCCGACGGCAAGATTGCCAGATATTGGAGAAATA
>DKXQ01000245.1:14869-20829 GCA_002493085.1 Lachnoclostridium sp. UBA7122 | reverse complement strand
TGTAAGAACTTTGAAATTGTCATGCCAAAGTCAATATATGACATCATACTTAAAAAGTTGTACAATATATCTAAACTTTCGTATACCCAGGTAAAGTTACACTATCAAGGCAAAGTACAGGGCTTGCACTATATGATGTTCTTTGTTACAATAAGGTCTGGTTACTGGCTGTTAAGTTTATGGAGGTAAAATTATGGGCAGTGTTATAAGGGTAGTGGTTGATGCAATGGGCGGTGACAATGCACCAGAAGCACCTGTAAAGGGCGCTGTAGAAGCATTGGACGAAGTTTCTAGTATAAATATTATCCTTACAGGAAGAACAGATGATATACAGAGGGAACTGGACAAGCATACATATGATAAAGAACGCATAAGCATTGTACATGCTGATGATGTTATTGGATTTGACGAACCTCCTGTTATGGCTATCAGAAAAAAGAAAAATTCTTCAATTGTTGTGGGGATGAATCTGGTAAAGCATGGTGATGCAGATGCATTTGTTTCTGCTGGAAGCACTGGTGCAATACTTGTAGGAGGACAGTTTGTCGTGGGCAGGATAAAGGGCGTTGAGCGTTCGCCTCTTGCGCCATTAATTCCTACGGCTAAAGGTCCTGCATTGCTTATTGACTGTGGCGCTAATGTTGATGCAAGGGCTTCACACCTGGTACAGTTTGCAAAGATGGGTTCAATATATATGGAACATGTAGCTGGCATTAAAAATCCGAGGGTAGCCATAGTCAATATTGGTGCAGAAGAAGAAAAAGGTAATATGTTAGTTAAGGAAACATATCCTTTATTAAAGGAATGTACAGACATCAACTTTACAGGAAGCATTGAAGCACGTGATATTCCTAAAGGAAAAGCTGATGTTATAGTCTGTGAAGCATTTGTTGGCAATGTAATCCTTAAACTTTATGAAGGGCTTGCAGCAACCCTTATCAGTAAAATAAAAGAAGGGCTTATGTCCTCTTTACAAAGCAAGATGGGTGCACTTCTTATTAAACCAGCACTTAAAAAGACATTAAAGCAGTTTGATACATCAGAACAGGGAGGAGCCCCGCTCTTAGGGCTTAACGGGCTTGTTGTAAAAGCACATGGCAGCTCAGGGTCCTTAGAGATAAAACAGGCAATTAAGCAGTGCATACAGTTTGGCGAAGAAAAAATTAATGAAAAAATTAAAGAGAATTTAACTATGGAATAAGGCGGTGTCATATCATAATGGAATTTGAGAAACTTCAGACAATAATATCAGAGGTATTGTCTATAGATGCTGGCAGTATTAGCCAGGATATGTCTTTTTATGATGATTTAGGAGCAGATTCACTGGAACTGTTCAATATAGTTATGGGTGTAGAAGGGGAGTTTGACATAGTTATTGATGAAAATATTGTAAATGAATTAAATACAGTTGATGATTTATATAAATTAATTATCAAATAAATATTGTTATTTAATATGCCAGGACCAAAAGCAGGTATATATTGTGTATAGGAGATTTTGCCAGATGAAACAGAATATAATATTAGAATTTGAAGAAAAGGCTGGTTATAAGTTTCAAAATCCAGATTTGCTTATTACGGCACTTACACACAGTTCATATTCAAATGAAAACAGGCTGAAAAAGTATGATTGTAATGAAAGGCTTGAATTTCTTGGCGATGCTGTTCTTGAACTGGTTGCGAGCGAGTATATATATGGTGAAAATCCTGACAAACCTGAAGGTGACATGACAAGGATAAGAGCCAGTTATGTATGCGAGCCTACCCTTGCACTTTGTGCAAGGGAACTTGGGCTTGGTGCTTATATCCAGCTTGGAAGAGGCGAGGATTTAACAGGAGGCCGTGAAAGGGATTCTATACTGTCTGATACACTTGAGGCTACTATTGGAGCAGTTTATCTTGATGGAGGCTTTAAATGTGCCAGAGAGTATATATATAAGCATATTTTGAAAGATATCGAAAAGAAAAAATTATTTTATGACAGTAAAACTATTTTGCAGGAAGTTGTACAGGCCAGACACCAGGAACTTGAGTATAAACTTCTTAATGAAGAAGGTCCTGACCACAATAAATCATTTACAGTAGCTGTAGACATTAATGGTGTAATGCTTACTACGGCTACTGGAAAGACGAAAAAAAAGGCAGAGCAGTCTGCTGCATACCAGGCAATCCTTAAACTTGGCATTGATAAAGACAGGAGATAGCAGATGTATTTAAAAAGTCTTGAAGTGCATGGTTTTAAGTCATTTGCCAATAAATTAACTTTTGAATTTCATGATGGCATTACGGCTATTGTAGGACCTAATGGAAGTGGTAAAAGTAATGTTGCCGATGCCATGAGATGGGTCTTAGGTGAACAGAGTGCAAAACAGCTGCGTGGTGCAAAGATGGAAGATGTCATATTTGCGGGGACGCAGATGCGCAAGCCTTTAGGTTTTGCATATGTGGCAATTACCATAAATAATGAAGACCAGAAACTTAATGTTCCATATAATGAAGTAAAGATTGCAAGGCGTGTTTACCGTTCTGGTGAAAGTGAATATCTTTTAAATGGCACACAGTGCAGGCTCAGGGATGTGCAGGAACTCCTTTTTGATACAGGCATAGGCAAGGAAGGCTACTCTATTATCGGACAGGGACAGATTGATAAGATATTAAGTTCCAGACCTGAAGAGCGCCGTGAGCTTTTTGATGAAGCAGCAGGCATAGTGAAATATAAAAAGCGCAAAGCGGCAGCGGAAAAGAACCTTGAAGAAGAAAAACAGAACCTTGTGCGTATTGAAGATATACTTTCGGAGCTGGGCAAACAGGTACTGCCGCTTGAAAAACAGGCAGAAACGGCAAAAAAGTACTTAAAATACAGGGATGAGCTTAGAAACCTTGATATAAATATGTTTCTTATGGAATATGAAAAGGCAGACAGTGCACTTGATGATATCTGCAAAAATATAGCTATAGCTAATAACAGCTTAGAGAGCGCAAAGCTTGGCTTTGAGAAGAGCAAACAGAAGTACGCAGAGCTTGAAGGACAGTTAAACAGCGTGAATGAAAGCATTGAATCTGGCAATGCAGACCTGTCTGCCAGAAAAGTACAGCTTAATAGCTACGAAAATGACATAAAATTATTAAATGAACAGATAAATGCTATCCACCAGGGCATACAGCACTATAAAGAACAAATGGATGGACTGTCAGGCCGCAAGGCTGCGTTTAACAGGGAACTTGAAGAATACAGCAGACAACTTGAGGCAAATGAAACAGAACTCAAAAAGCTTTGTACAGCCAAAAAAGAGGGTGAGGCAGAATTAGCCCGGATTTTGGAAAAAACAGACAATAGTGAAAAGGATATTGCAGAGTGCAGAAACAGCATAATTGAACTGGTGAAAGAAGCGTCAGAGTGCAAGGCAGAAGAAAACAGGCTGAATACTCTTCTTGAGCAGAATAATATTAAAAAAGCGGAATTTGCCCAAAGAATTATTAAAAATAAGTCAGACGCAGCTTTATTTAGTAAGACTATGGAAAGCCAGAAGGATATACTTCTGGATATTTCAGGGAAGATTTCTTCAGCGAAGGCAGCAGATGGGGAATTTAAGAAGGCTTTGGAAGAGTATAACAGGGAAAGCAGCAGTTTAAACCTTGAACACCGTGAAGCTGAGAAACAATTCCATATTGAAAATTCACGCCTTACATCGCTTAAAAACATGGCAGAACGCTATGATGGGTTTGGACAGAGCATAAGGCGCATAATGGAACAGAAAGACAGGCACAGCGGTATAATTGGCGTTGTAGCAGATATTATCAAAGTTAATAAAGAGTATGAAGTGGCAGTTGAAACTGCGCTTGGCAGCAGCATACAAAATATTGTTACAGATAATGCACAGACTGCAAAAGATATGATACAGTTCCTGAAGAAAAATAAATATGGACGTGCTACCTTCCTGCCGCTCACTAATATAAGGGCAAGAAAAGAAAGGCAGCCAGATGGCATTATGGAACAGAAAGGTGTTATAGGCATTGCGTCTTCACTTGTCCAGGCAGATGACAGATTTCAAGAACTTGTACAATATCTTCTTGGAAGATTTGTTGCTGTTGACAATATTGATAATGCTATAGCACTGTCAGACAAATACAGTCATACTATAAGAATAGTAACTAAAGAGGGGGAACTGTTAAATCCTGGTGGCTCAATGTCTGGCGGTGCATTTAAAAACAGCGCTAATCTTCTTGGCAGACGCCGTGAGACTGAAGATTTGGAAAAAACTGTTAAAGAACTTAAAAACAGACTTTCCAGGCTGACAGACAAGCTGGCAGATATAGAAAGCAGGAAGAAAGAATTATTAGAAAAATCTGCTGCCAGTGAAAAGATGATTCAGGAACTTATTCTGCAGCAAAATACTGCAAAGATGAATTATGACAGGGCTTTAAGCGATTTTAATGCTAATGAAGAAAAACTTGCACAGATACATCTTGAAGCTGGTGAAACCGGGGCAAAGAATACAGAACTTATAAAAGCTTTGGAGCAGGTGCGTTTAAAACTTGCCAGCAATGATGAAACAAATAAATCTTATGAAGACAAAATTACCCTGTTAAATATGCAGCTTGAAAAGCTGCACAGTCTTGAAAACAGTATAATCCAGAAAAATTCAGACTTAATGGTGGAGATTACATCCCTTGAAAACAGGCAAAGTTTTATTGCTGAAAATGCCAGCCGCATAAAGCATGAAATAACACAAATTGATAGTGAGCTTGCAGAAGCTTCTGAAAATAGCAGAAATACAGACAGGCGTATTTTTGAAAAACAACAGGAAATAGAAAGGGTCAAGGCGGAAATAGAAAAGTCAGGCAGGGAAACAGGCAATCTGGCAGAAAACCTTGAAAAGAAAAAGAAAGAGCGTGAAGAACTGTCGGAAAAGCATAAGGAGTGCCTTGCACAGAGGGAAGAACTGTCAGACCTTATAAATAATCTTGACAAAGAGTGCTTCCGTCTTAACAGCCAGAAAGAAAAACTTGATGGAAAGATAAATTCTTTTGCAGATTATATGTGGGAACAGTATGAACTTACATATCACAGTGCAGAGGCTTTAAGGACAGAAAGCAATTTAAATTTTGAAAGTATGAAGAAGCGTATAGAGGAACTTAAAGGCAGTATTAAATTGCTTGGCGATGTCAATATTAACGCTGTGGACCAGTATAACGAACTTATGGAGAGGTACGGGCTGCTTACAGGACAGCACGAAGACCTTACTGAAGCCTCAGAAGTCCTTGCTGGCGTAATAGAAGAACTTGATACTGAGATGCGCAGACAGTTTGAGGCACAGTTTGCCAGTATAAATAAACATTTTGACTATGTATTTAAAGAGCTTTTTGGCGGCGGGCGGGGAACTATTGAACTTGTGGAGGGTGAAGATATACTTATTGCCGGGATTAATATAATTGCCCAGCCACCAGGTAAAAAATTACAAAATATGATGCAGCTTTCAGGGGGCGAGAAAGCACTGGCTGCCATTGCACTTCTTTTTGCAATACAGAGCCTTAAACCTTCACCATTTTGCCTGCTGGATGAGATAGAGGCGGCACTTGATGATTCCAATGTAGGAAGATTTGCAGGTTATCTGCATAAACTGTCAAAAGACACGCAGTTTATCGTTATAACACACCGCAGGGGCACTATGAATGAAGCTGATATATTATATGGCATAACAATGCAGGAAAAGGGTGTTTCGGCCCTTGTATCAGTCAGTCTTCTGGACGCTGATGATGATGATGGGGATGTGATAAAATAGAAAAAGAGGGGTATCCGATATGAAAGAAAAAAAAGGTTTTTTTAGCAGGCTTAAAGAAGGGCTTACAAAAACCAGAGACAACCTGGTTGCAGGGATTGATTCAATTTTTAAAGGTTTTTCTGAAATTGATGAAGATTTCTATGAAGAGCTTGAGGAAGTCCTTATTATGGCAGATATA
>DKXQ01000245.1:0-14573 GCA_002493085.1 Lachnoclostridium sp. UBA7122 | reverse complement strand
GAAGTCCTTATTATGGCAGATATAGGTGTAGCTACTACAGAAAAAATTATTGAAAACTTAAGACAGAAAGTAAAAGAACAGAAGATAAAAGAAATAGAAGTGTGCCGTAAGCTTCTTATTGACTCAATTAAAGAGCAGATGCGGGTTGGGGAAACTGCATATGATTTTGAAAATGAAGTTTCTGTAGTTATGATGATAGGTGTAAATGGTGTTGGAAAAACTACCTCTGTAGGAAAGCTTGCAGGGCAGTTTAAAAGCAGAGGAAAAAGAGTTGTTCTTGCAGCAGCAGATACATTCAGGGCAGCAGCCATAGAGCAGCTCACAGAATGGGCAGGGCGTGCTGGTGTTGAAATAATATCAGGGCAGGAGGGCGGAGACCCTGCTTCAGTTGTATTTGATGCAGTTAATGCAGCTAAGGCAAGAAATGCTGATGTGCTTATCTGTGATACTGCAGGAAGGCTTCACAATAAGAAAAATCTTATGGAAGAGCTTAAAAAAATTAACCGCATAATTGACAGGGAGTTCCCAGAAGCGCACAAAGAAACTTTAGTTGTACTTGATGGTACTACAGGACAGAATGCACTTGCACAGGCAAAACAGTTTAACGGAGTTACAGATATTACAGGCATAATACTTACAAAACTTGATGGTACAGCCAAAGGCGGGATTGCCATTGCGATACAGTCTGAAATGAATATACCTGTAAAGTATATAGGAATTGGTGAAAAAATTGATGATTTACAGAAGTTTAATGCAGATTCATTTGTAGATGCATTATTTGCTACACAGAAGCCAGAAATTAATTAGCTGGATGCTTTTAGAAAGGAGCTGTTTATTATTATGATGACACTTGATAAATTTGAGGAAGCTTATGAAAAAGTTAAAGAAGTTGTACTTCCTACAAATCTTATTTACAGTGAATATTTTTCAGGGCAGACTGGCAATAAAGTATATTTTAAGCCAGAGAACATGCAGTACACAGGTGCTTATAAGATACGTGGCGCTTACTATAAGATTAGCACTTTATCAGAAGAGGAGAGGGAAAAAGGGCTTATCACTGCTTCTGCTGGAAACCATGCACAGGGTGTTGCCTATGCAGCGAAAATATATAATGTGCCAGCTACAATAGTTATGCCAGCTACAACACCACTTTTAAAGGTAAACCGTACTAAAAGTTATGGTGCTGATGTAGTGCTTTATGGTTCTGTATATGATGAAGCATGCCAGTATGCATTAAAACTTGCAGAGGAAAATGGTGCTACATTTGTCCATCCATTTAATGATGAAGTAGTTGCAACCGGACAGGGCACTATTGCAATGGAAATATTTAAGGAACTTCCTACTGTTGATATAATACTTGTGCCTATTGGCGGAGGAGGGCTTGCAGCAGGAGTGTCCACACTTGCAAAATTCCTTAATCCCAACATAAAAGTTATAGGGGTTGAGCCGGCTGGTGCAAGTTGCATGCAGGCATCACTTGAGGCGGGGGAGGTTGTAACACTTAAAGAAGTTGAAACTATAGCAGATGGCACAGCAGTAAAGACTCCAGGTGATGTTGTTTTTCCATATATCAGGGAAAATATTGATGAGGTAATAGCAGTAAAAGATGAGGAACTTATTGTTAATTTCCTTGATATAATTGAAAACCACAAAATGCTTGTTGAAAATTCAGGACTTCTTACAGTAGCAGCATTAAAACATCTGGACTGCAAAGGAAAAAAAATTGTTTCAATACTTAGTGGCGGCAATATGGACATAATAACACTTTCATCTGTTGTACAGCATGGACTTATTGAAAGAGGACGTGTGTTTACAATATCTGTCCTGCTTCCTGACAGGCCAGGCGAACTTGTAAATGTTGCCAATGTTATTGCAGAGATGAAGGGCAATATAATAAGGCTTGAACACAACCAGTTTGTAAGCATTAACAGAAATTCAGCAGTGGAACTTACAATTACAGTTGAAGCATTTGGACATGAGCATAAGCAACAGATAATTAAATCATTAGAAGAAAAGGGATATAAACCAGAATCTAAAAACCCTACAGCTATATATTAGATTGCAATAGACCAGAATGGAGGAAAAAGTGAAAGATATGGAATGGGATAGTAATGGCGGGGAACTTTTGCACACACCAGGAGGAGTTAAGGATACTTATGGTGCAGAGTGCGCCAATAAGCTTAAAATCCAGTCTGCAGTACGGGAAGTGTTAAATTCTTATGGTTTTAGGGATATACAGACTCCTGCATTTGAATATTTTGACATCTTTAGTAAAGAGAGAGGGACTGTAGCATCCAAGGAGATGTTTAAATTTTTTGACAGAGGGAATAACACCCTTGTTTTAAGGCCTGATATGACACCGCCTATAGCAAGGTGTGTTGCAAAGTATTACAGAGATGAAGATATGCAGATACGGCTTTGCTATGTTGCGGATACATTTGTAAATACTGGCAAATATAAGGGAAAACTGCAGCAGGTTACACAGGCAGGAGCTGAACTTTTTAATGATGGCAGCTCTGACGCAGATGCAGAGATGGTGGCACTTACAGTTAAATGCCTTTTAAAAAGCGGACTTAAAGAATTCCAGATTGAAGCTGGACATGCCGGCTTTTTTAATGGGCTTGTAAAGGAAGCAGGATTTTCAGAAAGTGACACTGCAAAACTCAGAAGCCTTATAGAAAGTAAAAATTTTTTTGGAGTTGAAGACTTGCTTGATAACCTTACAGTTTCAAAAGAACTCAAAGAAATTTTTTTAAAAATGCCGGAAATGTTTAATAATCTTGATGAGGCAGCAGAATTTGTAAAAGTACGCTCCAAAAGCGAAGAAGTATACAAAGCAATAGAACGTCTTAAAAAACTTGAAACTATATTAAAGTCCTATGGATTTGAAAACTATATTACAGTTGATTTAAGCATGCTTAGTAATTACAGTTATTATACAGGCATTATTTTCAGGGCTTATACTTATGGCAATGGTGAAGCAGTTGCAACAGGCGGACGCTATGACGGCCTGTTAAGCCAGTTTGGAAAAGATGCGCCAGCCATTGGACTTGCAATAGTAATTGACCAGCTTATGCTGGCATTGTCACGCCAGAAGCTTTTAGATGAAGAACTGTTACAGGGAACACTTCTTTTGTACCCACAGTCTTTAAGGGACAAAGCTGTCAGGAAAGCAGAGGAACTGCGCAGTAAAGGTGAGCATATACAGCTTGTACGCAAATCATCAGTTAAACCTGTTGAAGAATATAAAGAGTATGCAAAGCGCATGAGAATTAAAAAAATGCTTTTTCTTAATTCAGAAGACGAAATTGTAACGTGGAGGTTAAATTAAAAATATGAAATATTTAACATTTGCACTGGCAAAAGGCAGGCTTGCAAAGCATACACTCAGGCTGCTGGAAAAAATTGGAATTACATGTGAAGAAATGAAAGATGAGAAAACAAGAAAACTTATATTTACCAATGAAGAGCTGGGGCTTAAATTCTTTTTATCCAAGGCAACAGATGTACCTACTTATGTAGAACTTGGGGCTGCTGATATAGGTGTAGTTGGCAAGGATACTATAATTGAGGAGGGACGCAAGCTTTATGAAGTACTCGACCTTAATATGGGGAAATGCCGCATGTGCGTGGCAGGACCTGCAAGCGCAAGAAAACAGTTAAATGATGGCTCACTTATAAGAGTTGCAAGTAAATATCCAAGAATAGCCAAAGACTATTTTTACAACTACAAACACCAGACAGCAGAGATAATCAAATTAAATGGTTCAGTAGAGCTTGCGCCTGTAACAGGCCTTGCAGAGGTTATAGTGGATATTGTAGAGACAGGTTCGACACTGAAAGAGAACGGGCTTGAAGTGTTAGAAGAAATATGTCCGCTTTCAGCACGTGTTGTAGTTAATGAAGTTAGCATGAAGATGCAGCATGAACGGATAACAAAACTTATACATGATTTAAAACAGGTTGTGGAAGAGTAAGGAGGCTATAATGAGGATTGTTGAACTTACAGACAATGAACGTAATAATATTTTAGAAAATCTTTTAAAAAGAAGCCCTTCCCAGTATGGACAGTATGAAAATACGGTTAAAGAGATTCTGGAAAATGTCAGGATAAATAAAGATAAAGCATTATTTGAATATACAGAAAAGTTTGACGGTGCAAAAATTAATGCAGGAAATATAAAAGTTACAGCTGAAGAAATAGAGGAAGCTTATACAAAAACTGACCAGAAACTTATAGAAATTATCAGAAAAGCCCTTGCCAATATAAAAGAATACCACCAGAAGCAGATACACTATAGCTGGTTTGACAGTAAACCCGATGGAACAATACTTGGACAGAAAGTCACCCCGCTGTCAAGAGTTGGTGTATATGTACCAGGCGGAAAGGCAGCATATCCTTCATCAGTTCTTATGAATATTGTTCCTGCTAAAGTTGCAGGCGTTGATAAAGTTATAATGATGACACCGCCAGGAAAAGACGGCAAAGTCTATCCTATGACACTTGTAGCGGCCAATGAAGCGGGCATAGATGAAGTCTACAAAGCAGGTGGAGCACAGGCAATAGCAGCACTTGCTTATGGAACAGAAAGCATTAAAAAGGTTGACAAGATAGCAGGACCTGGAAATATCTATGTGGCACTTGCAAAAAAAGCTGTTTACGGGCATGTAAGCATAGACTCTATTGCAGGTCCAAGCGAAATACTTGTAATAGCAGATGAAACAGCAAATCCACGTTATATAGCTGCTGACTTGCTTTCACAGGCAGAACATGATGAAATGGCATCTGCAATCCTTATTACAACAAGCGTAGAACTTGCAAAGAAAGTATCAGATGAAACAGAGCAGTTTATAAAAAAGCTTTCAAGAAGTGAAATTATAAAGAAATCCCTTGACTCATATGGATATATACTTGTCGCAAAAGATATAGACGAGGCAATAGACACAGCCAATGAAATTGCATCTGAACACCTTGAGATAGTTACAAAAAATCCTTTTGACATAATGACAAAGATTAGAAATGCAGGAGCAATATTTATCGGTGAATACAGCAGTGAACCACTTGGCGATTACTTTGCAGGTCCAAACCACGTATTGCCAACAAACGGCACAGCCAAATTTTTCTCACCACTGTCAGTTGATGATTTTATAAAAAAGTCAAGCATAATCTCATATTCAAGAGAAGCCCTTGAACGGATACACACAGATATTGAAGACTTTGCAAAATCAGAGCAGCTTACAGCACATGCAAACTCCATAGCTGTAAGATTTGAATAATTTAAATATCCTTACAATGGCAAGTATGCCCCATATCATGCAGGAGCATACTTGCTGCTGGTTCCAGTCAGACAACTGCTTCTATTATAGTTTTACTGTTAAGAACAATTTCTTTAATACCAGATTCTTTTTTCTTATTAAAATTAAAACTTAACATATATCCTTTATCCAGCTTATAATAATCCAGATAATCTAAAAGCTGGCGTTCACCACGTGCATTATATTCATTGCCATGCCATATTTTCATTTCTATTATAAACTGTTCACCATTGTAGTCAACAATTATATCTGTGCGCCGCATATTACGTGTCTGTGATTCAATATAGTAGTTTCCAGATCCATTAATTATAGGTTTTAGATAGAGAAGAAAATATCTCCGTCCATCATCTTCAAGAAACTTTTCTCCTTTCTCTCCATAGATTTCATTAAAGTGTGTTATAAACTTTTTAAGTACAAGTTCCATATCCAGATGGCCATTATATATAAACTGGTTTTTATCCTGCAAAGCAGCATTAAATATTATGTCCTGCTGCATCTCTGGTGCTGCCAGGAATAAATTATAGAGCAGTGTTTCAAATATTCTGTTAGCAATTACGATATTATTGCCTGATTTTTTCACAAATCCAAACATCAGGGCCATTTCAATAGAACGGATGCCAATGACATATACTATTTCTTTTCCTTTGAAAAGCAAATCATTAAGTATATATCTAAGTTCAGGATAGTCTTCAAGTTTATTAATAAGGGAGTCAGACAGGGTATTGGGTTCTTCTAGCAGAATTTTTACTGCTTCCAGAAATCCTTTTTTAGTCCATGCGGATTTTTTATCAGGAAACGTTGTACTGCCTGCTATATATTCATCCAATATTTTGCACAGCTTTGAAACTAAAAATGGATAGCCGGATGTATAATCATAGATAAGTCCTGATATTTCACAAATATCCATCCCAATATGGCAGTCTGTATCATATTCCTCAATCATTCCCATAATTTCTTTAATATTAAAAGCCATATCAGTATTAAAATCTGTAGCAATATTCCATGGACTATTCGATGTATGTTTTTCATCTGGTCTTATTTTGCTTTTCAGATTTTTTATATTGTAAACACTGGCAAGTATAACTGACTGGAAAACTGCTGTACCATCTTTAATTTTTTTTAAATAGTAATATCTTAACTGGGATAAAAAATCTATAAATGCCTGGCTATCTGCTGCACTGTCAACTTCATCAGCTATAAGGACAACCGGTTTTTTTGAAAATATACAGATTGTCCGCAGATATTTAAAAAGCTGCATAAGCCCTAAAGTATTGTTATTTGCTATAATTATACTGGAAAGTTCTTTTAAAGCTGTTATTCCCTGGGATTGTATTTTATCTGTATCTAGTTCATCCAGAAAGCAGGATGCAAATGCCAGGGAAAATTTATTTTCATTTTCAAAAGAACTGCTTCCAAATGCCTGAAAATCGAGATTTATAACAAGATAATCATCGGATAATATTTTAGCCAGTGCAGCCAGGGTAGTAGTTTTGCCATATTGTCTGGCACGGTTTATTGTAAAATAACATCCTTCATCGACAAGCAGACGTATTTCTGAAATCTGCCTGCTTATATCAGCCATATAATGCATATCTGGTACACATAGGCCTGTAGTATTAAACTTTTTTTTCAAAACAGGTCACTCCTTTCTAAAAAGATATAACCTCATTAATTGTTTCCCTTAAAGTATTAAGAGGGTCATTATGTGTTGAAGCCCATAAGAAAAGCCAGTCATAAGGATTTCCAGAAAAAAGTTCTTCATAACCGCTTGATACTAATATTGCATTTGTTTCATCAGCGTATATATCAAAAAGGCGGTATTCATCTGTAACAGGGTTTAGCTTCTGTGTTATCCAGAATTCATAAAATTTAAGAAAAATAATGCATTTTCTAATAGAATCATAGGATGCCCTGGCTGTCTGGTTCAGGATATCTGAAAAAGTTTTTTTGCTTGGGAAATTTCTTCTTACAATATCAGGAAGACCAGCATTTTTACTAATGCCAGTATTGGTATTAATTATCTGCTCAAGCATAAAGTCAACTGATGTTATATCTTTGCCAGTAATACAGACAGAACGCCCATTTTTCAGGGAATGGAGGTACTCCTGTATAACAAAGCCACAATTTTTTGTGTCTGCTGGCTGTCCGTTTTTAAATGCTTTAATAATATCTTTATCTTTGTCTTTACCTTTGATATAATTACAAAGTGTATTAATACAGCCTAAAGCAGTTATATTATACCTGGCAAAGACGCTTTTATTTTCCTTAAAGAAAGATAGTAATTCATCATCTGAAGAACAACTGTCAAGACTGGCTCTTATTTCTTTTGTAAAAATATCTGATGGTTTATTGTTATATACAGGAAAATTGCCAATAGTATTAATTAGCTGTCTTGCATGGCTATATGTAAAATTTTTTTTAAAACAATAATAATATACAGCTTCTTCAATAGTATGGCAGTTGAAGCTCCGGTCAAAATAGACATGGCTGAAGAACTTTTTGACATCTTCAAAAGAAACTGAGAGAGAAAAACATATCTGGAATATGGCTGTCCTGCTTCCAGATGCGGCAGAAGGACGTCTTTTGTTATTAAACCAGTCCTTAACAGTACTTCTGGTTATTGATACACCAATAGACTGTAATTTAGACATGATATAATTTGTCTTAGAAACAGAATCTTCTGGCTGTCCGTCATAGCCATATTTTGTTATAAGCCCAGTAAGCCCTTCGGCAAAAGAACGGAAGTTGGAAGAATCTTTCAGGTATTCTAATCCTTTTTGTACATCATTTTCATCTCCAGTACTCCAGATGCTTTCATCACTATAATTGGTAAAACTGCCTGACATAATATGTCCTCCTTTTAGTGTATAATATAATAATATAATGCTGGAGCCAAAAGTATTTTGCTACCGGCTTTTTATCCTGCATCTGGTATATTATACTACAGAATTGGCAAATAGTAATCAAATAATTTAGAAGAAAGGAACAATGTATGATAGATAACAGAAAAGCAATTACCAGTGGACATAAGCTGGTAATTGATAATAATGAGTATATAATAACTGAGGAACTGGGCAGAGGGGCAAACTGCATAGTTTATAACGCCATGTATTATGACTTAGCAGGCTATGGACATATTGTAAGGATTAAAGAATGTTATCCATATAATATTAAAATAACAAGGCTTGAAGATGGTTCAATTAAAGCAGCAGAATCATGTACAGCAGCATTTACAACTGCAAAAAGAAATTTCCATAATGCATATAAGAAAAATGTTTTATTAAAAAATACATTAGGCTTAACTAATTCTACAGCTGATGTAATGGAGATTTATGAATATGGCAATACACTATATTCAGTTATGGGATATATAGAAGGTAAAGATTACAGGAGTGATTTAGATGAAAATATACAATCAATATTTATAAGATTGCTGGCTTTATCAAAGATTATTAAAAAATACCATGATAACGGTATATTGTATTTAGATATTAAACCAGAAAATATTATGGTAATTCCTGAAACCAAAGAACATATGGTTCTCTTTGATTTTGACTCTATTGTATTTAAGGACAGTTTAAAAAATAATAAAGAAACTAAAATTGCATTTTCAGATGGATATGCAGCTCCAGAACTTATGCAGGGAAATATAAATAAAATATGTGAAGCAACAGATATATATTCTATAGGTGCTGTGGCATTTTATAAATTATTTGGAAGAACACCTGGCATTATGGAAGGCGCAATAAGCTGCCAGTATGATTTTAATACCCTGCAAAAAAATGATGAGCGTTACCAGCCAGGATTTTTCAGGCTGTTAGATAAATTTCTGCATAAAACAGTTGCTTCCTCTGTCTTTTACAGATACCAGAAGATTGATGAACTGGTTTCTGTATTAGAAGAACTTGTGGAAGCTTCAGATATTGGCAAGACATTTTTATTCCATAATTTTTCTTATGATTCATCATGCTTTGTTGGCAGAAATAATGAAATAGACAGTATTAACAGGGCCTTTGGACCAGGAAAACAGGTTTTATTTTTATCAGGTATTGGAGGTATAGGAAAAACAGAGATTGCGAAAAGATATGCATATGAAAATTCCAGCAGATATGGAAAAATAGTATTTGTTCCATTTGCAGGTTCAATAATGGAAACTGTCTGTGGAAATGATTTATCTATAAATAAAATAAAACAGGAGGAAGATGAAGAAGACAGGGATTATTATAAAAGAAAGCTTAGTATATTAAAACAAGTTGTTTCAGTGGACGATTTAATAATACTTGACAACTTTGATGTAGAAAGTGATGAACATCTGGAAGAGTTATTAGAATGTCCATGCAGGTTTTTAATTACGTCAAGGGAAGATTTCAGGGACTATGGATATGAACAGATTGATATAGGCAGAATAAAAGATATTAACGAGCTTTTAAAATTATTTAAAGCGTACAATAAACGTGAGTACAGCCAGGAAGAAACAGAGCAGATAAAAGATATAATTGGGCTTATAGACGGCCATACAATGACAGCAGGGCTTATAGCTAAATATCTGCGCACAACGGATGACAGTCCTGGAAACCTGTTAGACAGCCTTATGGAAAAAGAAGGCATAGCAAATATAAAAGATATAAATATAAGACACAGAAAAGATAAAAAATCCAGAACAGAAAACATAAACCAGCATTTACTGGTATTATTTGATTTATCCAGATTTTCAGAACCAGGGTGCGAGTTAATAAGAAGCTTGTCACTTCTTGGGTATGTGCGGATTGCCAAAAAGAAATTTCTGGAATACTGTCCAGCCAGTAATTGTATAAACGAACTTGAAAACTTAATACACAAAGGCTGGATTGAATATAATGAAATAACAGGAAAGATATCATTACACCAGATTATACTTGATTTAGTATATAACAATCTGGCTCCGGATTCTGGAAACTGCCCTCTGGTTACGGCTTCAATGACAGATTATATTTTACAGGAACTTTCAAACTATTCAGAGAAGCATGTAAGGGATAAGCTGCTGGGCTACTTTATGCAGAGGATAAGCGGCAACAATATAGAATATGCAAAGCTTTGTGTTTATTACTGTGAAAATATCAAAAAAGAAGAAAAATATCTGGCTGCTGCCGAAAAAATCTGTTTAATACATAATGATAATATATGTTATAAGCTTCTTCAGATGATATATTGTATAAGAGTACAGATAGCCGCTTTAAATGATATATCATGGGATAACCTTATGGATGACAATTTTGATTATGACGCTTTTTCTAACCACATGTATGAAAAAATATCCAAATATTCTAAAAAGGCATTGTATTACGCAGAAAAATACAATAACAGTGCAGGATATATGGGGGAACTTTGTGCTAAGCTTGCAGAAGATATCACTTCTAAGATAAACAGCAGTACTTTTATACTTACATTTACTGAAGAAAACCAATCTTTAAATAAGGTGTTTGATATAGTTGTTTCACTATATGGACAGGCAGAAAAATATATATTGGAATCTGGTTTAGATAATGGTAAAAAAGAAAATATAATTAAAAAAATACAAAATTTTTATATAAAAGATGATTTATCTGTTGCCACCTATGTAAATGAATATTATACTGACCCTAAAAAGTCATTTTATTACCAGGAGATAATAGAATCATTAAGAGCAGGCAAAGACAGTAAAGCGGTATCTGGCACAAAAGGCGTGGGTTATGCCCAGCTTGCAGTAGCAGCAGAAGAAAATGGGGATTACCAGAAGGCTATAGACTTTCATTATAAAGCTTATGAAGAATCAGAAGAAGCATATGATGATACACTTAAAGCAGTTTCTGATATATATTTAAAAACAGGCGATATAGATAATGCTATTGAACGTTTGGAAAAAATACTAGAGATTGATAAACAAGAGATATTTAAAGAAAATAACTATGCCAGATATTCTGGCAGTGTTTGTTATGATTTAATTAACCTGCTTATTTCAAATAATGAAACAATCAGGGCAAAAGAATATGCAGAAGAATTAATTGATTATACTACAGGCTATACCAGAGATGAATATAATTCATATACTATTGAATTGCTGGTTCTTGCCAGCTATAAACTTTACCAGATAGAAACTGGCAAAAATAAAAAAGAAGAATACTGGAAAGACTGTCTGTATTACTTTTCAATGTTTGAACAGGAAGAAAAATATCCAGAGAATATTAAAGAATTTCTAACAGAGCTTGCAGACCATCAGAAAAAACCTGAAGATAAGATAAAGGCTGCTTTTAAATATTTACATAGTACAAGAGAAACATTTCGCTATATGGATATATCTTTATGCTTTCTTAAATATATAATTAAGATTTGTGAGGAAATTCCGGAAAATATTTATTATTATATTAAAATACTTATATATTACAGTAAATGTTTATATGATTCACATGCAGACCAAAAAGAGAAGGAACTTGAACTTTGTCTAAAAGCTAAATCAATATATGAAGAAAATAATATAGATGACCAGTATTTATATAATTTAATCCAGAGAACGCTTATACAGTGTTATTCAGATATGGACCAGTATAGTTATGAAAAAATAGATTTTAATAAAATTAAGTGCAACTATTATTTAATTGCAGATAAAGAATCTAAAGAGCTTCCACTTGAAAGACAGATTGAAATATGGCAGGATGCCGCTATGGAATATCACTATCTTGATGACTATACTATGGAAGAAAGATGTTATGACAGGGTATTTGAAATATTTATGCCTGCATTTGGAAAATTCAGCTTTACAAATTTTATTGATTACTATTCTATTAAACCAGACCAGATAAATTGCTATATAATACAAAAAAAATACCAGAAAGTTAAAATTGCAGTGATGGATTATTACTATAAGATGATTACTTATTACTTAGAAGAAAATGATGAATATATTGAACTGATTATAGGAAAATTTCATAAGAACTTAAGCCAGTGTGCAGAATATATGTATAATAGCTGCTGGTACAGAGAAGCATTTGTATTATATATTCTATCAGCCATTACTGTAGTAAATGCCAATCCAGAAAAAGACTTGTTATATAATATAGAAGATTATATTACAGGAGAACTGGATATTTTACTGGATGTATTTTCAAATATTATACATGGTAAAATTACAGATGAAAATATTGATGATATTATAGAAATTTATGAAAAGCTGGTACCCTTATTTGAAAAAGACACAAGATTGCAGAAGTTTCACAATGAACTGAAGTGGTTTCTGTCAGTATACCAGAACAGGGATATAGAATTTAAAAGGTGAGAAATAACTATGCTTAAAACCATTTTTACAAATTGCAAAAAAAAATATGCTATTCTTTTATATAAAATCAACTAAAAGAAAGGAGCAATTTGAAAATGGAATTCAGAGAAAATAAAAGTATCCGGCTTTTAAGCATTTATGACTGTCTGAGAAATGGAAAAGGAGTAAATAAATTGGAAATATCTGCCAGATTTGGGGTGTCAACAAGAACAATCCAGAGAGATATAGATGATATCCGCGCATATTATGCAGAACGGAGGATAACCAATGCAGATAGTTTTATAATTATATTTGATAAAAAGAGCGGGCGTTTTTATTTAGAAGAGGAAAGAATAGTATTGGAGTAATAAAAATATATTTTTTGATTTGTCTTGATATCCAGCCAGCAGGTCTGTATAATAAAAAGTAAAGCTGAATGGAAGAGGTAAAAAATATGCTAAATTTTATTATAGGAAGGGAAAATATTGATTTAGATAAAGTTGATATGGACAGCAGGGTATATTTTAAGGAATTTAAAAAACCTGAGTGGTTTACTGACCCGTTTGCTGTACGCATTATTAAGGAAATTGACCAGGCAGAAGTTATCTTTGAGGAAGCTTTAAAAAACCGTTTTGGACATGGCATGTCTTCAATGGAACTGTCCACTGGCACAAAGACTTTACTGCTTTTAAAAAACCGTCCAGGACATATTTACTATGGTTCTTTAATGGGAGATAACTGTGTGCCATTCTTAATGGAGCTGGTGCAAGCCCAGAAAGAAGATATAACTTTACTATTAGAGCATTATATGGAGATACCAGACGGATATGAAGGAATGTTAAAAGTGAATGGCCAGCCTGTTTCAATTTATGAATACGAAATGAAGATTGCAGAATGGTGTGAGCACAGGGATGACCCAGACTATAAATGGGGTGGATTATGAGGGAATATGTAAAATTTAAAGACAGGAATTATGAATATGGATTTTTTATTTATTCACATTATACGACAATATTAGGACTAAACAGCGGTGAAGGAAAAACATGGATGTTTGACACACTGGCCGAAAGATATAATGAGGGCATTGTAAAAATAGAAGCTAATTATCCTGTTATATTTGCAAATACAGTAAATTTATTATCTTTATTAAAAACAGATGAAAAATCTATTATATTTGCAGATGAAATTTCTATAAATAAAAATTCCCAGTATTTAAAAGAAATAAATTTTTCAAAGCACTTTATTGTTGCAATTACAAGGGCTATGCCTTTTCGTGCCAATAGCCCTCTTTGTGGGATTTACCAGGTTATTGCAAGGCAGGATGGGCATTTTCAGATAGAGGAAATTAACAGGCATAATGATTTACGTCTTATACAAAAAATAGATGACATTGATATTGTAGTTACAGAAGCAGCAGAAAACTGTTCTGAGCATAATTATATCATAAAATGCAGGGAAACATATAATCTGGATTTCCAGGTTATTGCTGCTGGTGGCAAAGACAGAATAGCTAATGTTCTGCATAATTGTTTAAAAACATATCCCAAAAAGAAAATATTAATTTTAATGGATCTTGCAAACGTTAGTTCACAATATAAGCTGCTGGTAAAAAGATGTAAAGATAATCCAGATATATTTTTTTATCCATATTCCTCTTTTGAAGAACTGTTATATAAAAGCAAATTAGTTTCTTCATTAAATAAGACATATAAAGCCAGTCCTTATGATTTTTGCACACTGGAACGCTATTACGAAAATGCTCTGGAAAAAGTAACCTCTAATAGCTGTATAGAATACAATCATAGACATCCTTTTATAAGTGAATGTTATGTTAATAATTGCAACAGTTGTAATAAACGGTGTGAACTATTTTGCAATGATAAAATTGACTATGTTTTGGACTCTTCTGTTGGAAAAATATTGTATAAATGGATAAAAGATAATTTATCTTAATAAAATCTTTAAAATTATATGATATCCTTTTTACTAT
>DKXQ01000208.1 GCA_002493085.1 Lachnoclostridium sp. UBA7122 | reverse complement strand
TTTTCATAGCATCACCCCCATTCTTTTTAGAATGAGGTCAACACACCCTGTAACACGATTGCTCTTTTGAGATTATAACACATCTTTTGACACTACTCAATAATATTTTTCATTGTTACTATTCATGGTCAAAAGTCTATTTAATAAATTTTAAAAATAATGTTTGTTTTTTGTATAAAGATGTATTATACTGATATCCGAAAAACGGGAAGGGTTTTAGATGGGTGGAAATTATACAAATGGTGTTTAAGCCCTGTTTTTTAGGGCTTTATGCACCATTGTGTACTTCATTTAAGCGCAAGCGGGCTGGCCGGCTGGAAAAATTTTTGAAATTGCCAGAACCAGATACCCTAAAGGCTGGATAGTAACGCAATGACATAAATATGCCACAAAAAGTATTGACAAAACCACATTTTAAGTATATTATAACTATTGTTTAATGGTTGAATATTTTACTAATTTTATACGGCGTGTGGCTCAGCTTGGCAGAGCGCTGCGTTCGGGACGCAGAAGCCGCAGGTTCAAATCCTGTCACGCCGATTGTGCAGGGATTATAAGGCAGGCTGGCAGAAGCAGAGGCATAATCCTTGGCAGGGGCATGGGCGTGTCTGGCAGTTATCTGCCAGATGCGCCTCTTTAATTATAGGGTGTTTTTGCAAGGGCAAAAGGAGGGGTCACATGCATAAGAATAAGAGAAAAACAGAAAAAAAGGGAAAGGTAATTTCTATGAAGTTTAAACTTCTTGCAATTATTATCCCGGTTGTAGTGGTGATGGCTGGCATACTGGTGCTGTTTTCATACCGCATATCAAAAGAGCTTCTGGAAGATGCAGCACATAATACACTTGAGCTGTCAGTAAGCAAACAGTCAACACAGATAGAAGCATGGCTTGATGAGAATCTTGCTTCATTTAATATGGCAAAGCAGACAATAGAAACAGCCCGTCCTGATGATGCTTTGTTACAGACAATGCTTGATGGATATTATGGATTTAATTCCAACTTTAATGGAGGAATGTATATTGCTTTACAGAATGGACATGTGATGAAAGCATCACAGTCAGACATGAACGTTGTAAATGTTAAAGATTCTGTATGGTATAAGCAGGGCATTACCAGAAAAAACATGGCATATACAAGTGCTTACCAGAATGATAAGGGGGAAAATGTGGTCAGTGCATCGGGCATACTGGCAGATGGTTCAGGAGAATTAAAAGTTATTGCAGCAGATTTGTCTATAGACAGGATTACTGTAATTGTCAATTCGTTTATTGATATGGAGGGTGCGCAGGCTTTTCTGGTGGACAGGGATACAGAAAATATAATTGCACACAGAGATTCATCGCTGGTATCTTCAAGGCTTGACAGCAACGAAGGTGACAAGTATTTTAATGGTGTGGCTTCAAAGCTTAAAGATGGCAGTTTAGAATATTCATCTATTGAAGGGAATATGACAGTATTTAAAGAAATTTCAGGTACTAGCTGGATTCTTGTCTCATATGTGCCAGAATCGCTTGTACTTGCAGATGTCAATGGACTAAGGAATAAACTGGCTGTGATGGGCGTAGTTTTAATACTGTTTTTGTGTATTATTATCGACCGTGCTGTCTATCTTATGATACGTCCTGTAAGCAGGCTGACAGATACAATTACAGCTATGTCTTCGGGTGATTTTACTGTAGATGTCAATGTAAAGGGACATGATGAAGTTGCTCTTATGGGCAGGAGTGTAAAGCAGTTTACGGCTTCTATGAGAGATATGCTAAAGGATGTATACAGCATTTCTGAACAGTTAAACGGACAGGCCCAGAACAGTGATAACATATCTTCAGAATTATATGAAGCAGCACAGACACAGGCCGGGTCAATGTCAGAACTTAATACTACAGTTGACCAGTTGTCTATTTCAGTAAATGAGATTGCAGAAAATGCCAGCAGGCTTGCACAGGTTGTTACCGATACACATGAAGACGGCAGCCATGTAGATGAAAAGATGAAGAATACAGTTGAAGTATCCAACAGGGGACGCAGTGATATGCAGAAAGTTGGTGCCGCCATGGAGTATATAAGCAAGTCAATTATTGAACTGCGTGAGGCTGTGGATAAAGTAGGTGAAGCTTCGGAGGAAATTACAAAGATAACTGGCCTTATAGGGGAAATTGCTGATGAGACAAATCTTTTATCACTTAATGCATCTATTGAAGCAGCGAGAGCCGGAGAGATGGGCAAAGGCTTTAATGTTGTAGCCGCACAGATTGGCAGGCTTGCGCAAAACAGTTCAGAGTCCGCTGGAAATATTGCAAAACTTATCGGACAGATAAGGGAACTTGTTGACAATGCGGTAAAACAGGCAGGAACCAGTTCAAAAAATATTGATGAAAGCAGCAAACTTATATATACAGCGTTAGAAACATTTGATATTATATATGAAAATATTGAAGAAGCTGATAAAATGATAACACATATGATTAATAAAGTCGGGGAGGTTGACCAGGTAGCAACATCTGTGGCAGCAATTTCACAAGAGCAGGCAGCTAGTTCTGATGAAATACTTGTGACATCTGAAAATATGGTGGTACAGGCTGGCTCGATTTCTGATAATAGCCGGAAAGTTGCAGATGATTCAAAGGTTCTTGCAGAAACAGCAGAGAGGCTGTCAAAGCAGGTAAATACATTCAGGATATAAGATAGTGGCATGGAGGGAGGGGTTTGTGTGAAAAAAAGATTAAGCTTGTTAGCGGCATGTGTGCTATGTCTTAATACAGCCACAGGATGCAGCAGCAGTAAAGACAGTATTGAAGACGGAAGCGGCATAAAGATATACCTGACAGTATCAAAGGCTGATACTTTCAAAACTTCACTTGTCAATGCAGCCAGAGAAGAAGCTGAAAGGCTTGGCGCACAGATTGTTACAGAAGATGCACAAGGAGTGATGGAAACGCAGGTTGCACAGATTAAAAAAGCAGCATCAGAAGGTTATGATGTTATCTTATGCAACCCGGTCAATGTTGATACAGCACTTGAACTTGAAGCACTTGCAAAAGGCATACCAATCGTGTTTTATAACAGCTGCCCTGATGACAACAGGCTTAAAGCCGGCAAATATGTATATGTGGGCTCAAGCGAAGCTGATGCAGGGCAGTACCAGGCAGAATATATACTGGATAACAGTAAAGACAAAAATGAAATAAATATAGTAATAATAGAAGGCGAAGCAGGCCACTCTGCAACAAAAGGCAGGACTTCTTCACTTTTGTCAGTGTTAAAAAAATCAGATAAGACTGTCAATATTGTATTTAAGGATACAGCGGACTGGGACCAGAAAAAGGCAAAGGAATTATTTAAAATATTCCTGGCAACCGGACAGCCATATGACTTTGTTGCAAGCAACAATGATTCTATGGCACTTGGTGTCCTTGACGCATATGCTGAAAGTAACACAGACCCTGCGGCTGCTCCTGTCCTTGGCATAGATGCCACTACAGACGGATGCGCTGCGGTTAAGGATGGCAGGATGGCATTTACAGTATACCAGCCGGCAAAAGAGCAGGGTGAATGTGTTATAAAAGCAGCTATAGCACTTGTACATGGAGAGCCGTTAAGCAGTATAGAGGGCGCAACAGAAGATAATAAATATGTATATGTGCCATTTGAAAAAGTAACAGCAGATAATGTTAGCAATTATGAATAATTTTATGACATAGAAAGGTGGTTATACAATGTTTAAAATCAATGACAATTATCTTAAATTACCGGGAAGCTATCTCTTTTCTACAATAGCAAAAAAAGTTGCAGCGTATAGTGAAGCCAATCCTGGCAAAGCAGAAAATATTATAAGGCTTGGAATCGGGGATGTAACACTGCCGCTTGCACCAGCTGTTATAGAAAGGCTTCACAGTGCAGTAGATGAAATGTCAAAGAAAGAGACATTTAAAGGATATGCACCTGACCTTGGATATGAGTTTCTCCGCACAGTTATTGCAGAACATGATTATAAAAAACGTGGGTGCAGCATCAATGCAGATGAGATATTTATAAGTGATGGCGCAAAGAGCGATTCAGGCAATATAGGTGATATTTTTGCACAGGACAATAAAATTGCAGTCTGTGACCCTGTCTACCCTGTATATGTAGATACTAATGCAATGGCAGGGCGTACAGGTGTATATGATACTGCTACAGAAAAATGGTCAGATGTAATATATATGCCTTGTACTAAGGAAAATGGATTTTGTCCGGAGCTGCCAGAAAAGACTCCTGATATTATTTATCTTTGTTTTCCTAATAACCCTACAGGGACTACTATTACAAAAGACCAGCTACAGATGTGGGTTAACTATGCGTTAAAGAATGGGGCAGTTATTATCTATGATGCCGCTTATGAAGCGTATATTTCAACACCTGGAGTACCACATTCTATATATGAATGTGAAGGGGCAGCAGCTTGTGCTATTGAAATGCGCAGCTTTTCAAAAAATGCCGGTTTTACAGGTACACGTCTTGGATTTACTGTTATTCCAAAAGAACTTAAATGTGGTGATGTAATGCTTCACAGTTTATGGGCACGCCGCCATGGCACTAAGTTTAATGGTGCGCCTTATATTATACAGGCTGCTGGCGCAGCGGTTTACACAGAAGAAGGACAAAAGCAGACAGCAGAACAGATTGCATATTATATGAATAATGCGAAGATTATCAGGGAAGGATTATCAGCAGCAGGTTATGAAATATATGGAGGCACTGATGCGCCTTATATATGGCTTAAAACGCCTGATAAGATGACTTCATGGGAGTTTTTTGACTATCTGCTTGAAAATCTTAATATTGTAGGTACTCCAGGCTCAGGCTTCGGGCCTAGCGGTGAAGGGTATTTCCGTCTGACGGCATTTGGAAGTCTTGAAAATACAAAAAAAGCGATGGACAGAATAAAAGCGGGTGAAGCAAATATGTCAACTACCCATCCCCTAAAGGGAATGGGCTTGTAAAGTAAGCTCATGGTTGACTAGCCTAAGCTTTAAAAGGCTACGTTATGTAAGAATATATA